>DAIQBC010000001.1:0-1110 GCA_036781345.1 Acidimicrobiales bacterium
CGGCGCTTGCCGTCGGTGTACACCGCGCAGTCGACGATCACGCCCGACATCATCCCCCACCCATGCCAGGCTTGACGGCATGGACCGCACGACCCACATCGAGCACCTCCGGGCCGACAGCGCCGCGCTCGTCGCCGCCCAGCGAGCCGAACCCGCCGCGCCGGCCTGGGTCGGCCTCGGCTGGGACCGCACGGAGCTGCTCGCCCACACCGCCAACGTGCACGGCTGGGCCCGCGCGCAGATCCAGGCCGGCACGGAGCGGCGCGTCCGCTTCAGCGACCTGGCCCCTGCGCCAACCGGGGCGGAGCTCCCCAGGTGGTTCGAGGACGGGGTCCTCGAGCTCGCCCAGCTCTTGAGCGAGATGGACGTCGACGCCACCTGGCCAACCTGGGCGGGGCCGCAGCCGGGCACCTTCTTCCCACGCCGGATGGCCCAGGAGACCGCGGTGCACCGGTGGGACGTCGCTCCTGGGCCGATCGATGCCGCCCTCGCTGTCGATGGCATCGGCGAGCTGCTGGACCTGTTCGTGCCTCGTCTCCCCGTCGACCGGCTGGCCGGGGTCACCGGCACGATCCACCTCCACGCCACCGACATCGACGGCGAGTGGCTCGTGCGCTTCCACGATGGCGCTGTTGCGGTCGAGCGCGTCCACGCCAAGGGCGATGTCGCCCTCCGCGGCGGCGCCGGCGACCTCCTGCTCTGGGCGTGGAACCGGGCGCTCGTCGACGACCGCTTCGAGGTGTTCGGTGACCCGGCGCTGCTGGAGACCTGGCGGACGACCGTCGTCTTCTAGGGCAGCCGGTCGTGGAGCGTGACCGAGCTCACCGGGGATGGTCGGCGAGGAAGGTCCAGATGACGAGGCTGGCGTCGAGGTCTTGGTAGGGGGCTCCGACAAGCTGCTCAGCGCCAGGCCGTGGGGACGGGTGGCCCATCCAGGCGTGGGCCGCGCCGGTGACGGACACGAGCTGCACCTCTGCTCGCCCGCGACACTCGCTCCAGGTCGTCACCTGGACATCGTCGTTCTGCTCGTCGATGGCCTCGGTCGGCTCGGAGGCGCATCCGATTGCCGCCGCCAGTGCCAGGCTCACGCTTTCCGGCCTCGAGACGCAC
>DAIQBC010000001.1:1120-33142 GCA_036781345.1 Acidimicrobiales bacterium
CCGCGCCGAGCGGAAGTCCACGCGGGCGACACTCCTGGTTCCCACGCCACCGTCGATGGGGTGGTTCTGGTCGGCGGTCCCGTGGATGTGCAACACGGAGACCGGCTGGTCCGGCTCGCAGATGTCGATCCCCAGACTGCCCGCCTGCACCCCAACGGCCACGACCAGGTCAGAGAGCTCACAGGCCAACCGGTAGGCCAGGATCGCACCGTTGGAGTGTCCGGCGGCGTAGACCCGGTCGGCATCGATGGGGTGGTCCCGCTCGACCGCCTCGATGAGCATGCGGATGAACGTGACATCGTCGACGTTCTGGGTGACCGCTGGTCCGCAGCAGTAGCCACCGTTCCACGTGCGCGACTGGTCGGCATTCGGTCCGATGCCGATGCCGTCTGGGTAGACGACGATGAAGTCGTTCGCCTCGGCGAGCCCGTCGAAGCCGGAGTTGGCTTCGAACTGCGCGCCCCATCCCGTCCCTCCGTGCAGGGCGATCAGCAACGGCACAGCGGAGCCCGGGCGAACCGAGGCAGGGACGTAGGTGCGGTAGGTGCGAGTCCGACCGTCGGGCGTGGTCAGCGAGCTGTCGCTCCGCTCGCCGACGGCCGGCTCGGCCGGGCGCACGGTGCGAACCGGCGCGTCGGAGCGGTCGGTGGTGGTCGGCTCAGACTCGCTCGTCGACTGCACCGGCGAGCATCCAGAGACCGGCAGGGCCATCGCGACGACCAGCGTTGACACCGTGATCGCACGCCACGATGTCCTGCTCATCGTCGGGGCGGCCCCGGCGTCCATTGGGCCGGCAGGTGCTTGATGCCGTTGATGAAGCTCGACTGCAACCGGGCGGGCTCGCCGACGGCGTGGATGTCGGGGATCCGCTCGAAGAGCTCCTTGAACATGACCGTGATCTCGCGGCGGGCCAGGTGAGCACCGAGGCAGAAGTGGGGACCGGGGCCGCCGAAGCCGACGTGGTCGTTCGGCGTGCGCCCCACGTCGAACCGGAAGGGATCCTCGAACACGGCGGCGTCACGGTTGGCGGACGCGTACCAGAGCACCACCTTGTCGCCCTCGCTGAAGGTGTGCTCGCCCAACCGGGCCCCGTCCACGGTGCAGGTGCGGCGGAAGTGGATCACCGGGGTGGCCCACCGCACGATCTCCTCCACTGCCGTGGGGGCCAGGCCATCGACGTCGGCGGCCCAACGAGCCCGCTGCTCGGGATGCTGAGTGAGCGCGAGCAGCCCATGGGCGATTGCGTTGCGGGTGGTCTCGTTGCCGGCCACGACGAGCAAGATGAAGAAGGAGGCCATCTCGGCGGGGGTGAGCTTCTCGCCGTCGACCTCGGTGGTGACGAGGGCCGTGGTGACGTCGTCCCTGGGATCCCGCACCCGGTCCTCGGCCAGCTCGGTGATCAACAGGCTGAGGTCCTGGGCGGCCGTGAGCAGGGCGGCGGTGATCCCCGCCTCGGTCTGATCGGGCACGTACTCCGCGTCGCCGAGGCCGAGGATGACGTTGGTGCGGTCGAAGATGAACCGCTCCTGGCTGCGCGGGATGCCCATGAGGTCGACGATGATCCGCAGCGGCAGGGTGGCCGCGATGTCCGTCACGAAGTCGCCCTCACCGCGCTCGATGACATCGTCGACGATGCCGGCCGCAGTGGCCTCGACATCACCCTTCATCTGGTCGAGCTGCCGAGGCGTGAAGCCGCGCGACACGATCCGGCGCATCCGCGCGTGCTTCGGGTCGTCCATGTTGATCATCGACCCGAGGAACTCGAGGAACTCGGTGGGCATGTCGCCGATGCTGGTGCCCTGTCCGGAGCAGAACAGTCCAGGCTGGCGGCTGGCCTCCACGACATCGGCGTGCCGGGTGATGGCGTAGTAGCCCGGACCCCGCGGGTACGTCATCAGCTCCGGCTCCTCGAAGAAGCGAACGGGGTCTTCGTCCCGCAGGGTGAGGAAGGCGCCCTCGCGCTCCTCCGGCCGCCGGCCCCAGAACTCCCCGTCAGAAAGGTCGATCTCGTCGAGGGTGAGGCTCTGCATCGGCTCCATGACGCCGAACCTAGACCGACCGGTCACGTGCGGGGAGTCCGATCAGGACCCGCCCTGGAAGACCGCCGCCTTGATGCCGTCGCCGGCCAGCGCCACCAGGAACGGGATCGGATCGGCGAGAGCGCCGAGCCCGGCGGCTCCGACGGGCACCCGTCCGGCCAGCGCCCAACGCAGGGCTAGGGCCGCCGTAGCCCCAGCCGCCACCGCCGGCCGGTCGAGCGCACCGAGCACCAACGTGTCGCTCTGCCCGTTGCGCTGGCCGCGCACCTCCACGCGGACCGCCCCCACCAGCCCTTCGGGATGAGGTTTGCGCAGCATTGGCAGGTGGGCCGAGAAGCGGTCACGCCGGTTGGCGGCCAAGCGGGCGGTGACCCGCTCGATCCCGGGGAACACCGGCACGAGCAGGAGCGCGTCGGGCAGCTCGGCGCGGTAGCAGTCCTGCCCGCCAACAGGGTCAGGGAACCAGCACAGCTCGCGACCGGACCCCGCCGGCCGGCGCTGCCAGCCACCGTCGCGCCAGTCGAGCGCCTGGCCGGTGAGGGCGGCGTGGTGCTGGCGGGCGCAGGCCGGACCGCCGGTGCCGCTCCGCGCCACGTGCACCTCCGTGACGTCATCGAACGACCGTGCCGCGTGGCGGGCCAGGAGGCAGCTGTAGCCGGGGGAGAAGGCCGCACCGACCACCACCGGCAGCTCGCGGATGCGGGCTTCCGCGTCGAGGTCGAGCAGCGCGGTCACGTCGTCGATCGAGTCGCTGGTGGACACCACCGGCCGACCAGCGGCGAGGTGGTGCCCGGCCAGGTCGGCGTGGGTCCCGGGCGGTCCGGCCAGCAGCACGGCGTCGGCGACGTCACGGTCCGCTCCGGCGATGGCCTTGTCCCCCGATGCCTCCACCACGGCGGCCTGACGGACCGGATCGACGTCGACCACCACCACCTGGTCCACGTCATCGCTCTCCACGAGCTGGCGCACGGCCCGGGCCCCGACAGCGCCCACACCCACGACGAGGACGCGCACTACTCGAGATCGGGGCCGGAGAGCTCGCGCCAGCCCCCTTGCTGTGGCGGGGTGCCGCCAGAGCCACGGAGCCGGAGCACCGCCGCGATGATCCCCGCCAGCCCGAGGGCGATGAGAGCACGGCGCAACAGGGCCATCAGGGCATCTCCGGGGATCGGGTCGGATACGAACCCCCATCCTTAGCAGGCCCGGCTCCCGCGGTCGCCCCGACCCGGCCAGGGATGCGCCCGGATCACGAGGAGAGCCCCGCACAAACGTCCGCCTCACCGATCCTACTCTACGTGGACATCTGCTCACTCTATGTGGCAGTCTGAGGCGGCTCCACGGAGGCTGGTGGCCGGCGGCACTCGAAAGGACCTTCTCATGGGCACACAACGTTCTCGTCGACTCCGAAGTGCGGCCTGCGGAGCGCTCATCCTCCTCCCCCTCCTCCCCGGCCCGGCAACCGCGCCGGCCGGGGCGGACCCTGGCGCGTGCGTCGCCCGCACGTTCATCGCGGGGGTCGACCTCGGTTGCCTGACCGACAACCTCTTCGTGTTCACCGACGGGAGCAAGGACGCCAATTGGCAGAGCTCGTCGAAGGGCTATGCCGGCAACGTTGCCATCGACGGGTTCTCTGCGCGCGAGCGGACCTCGGGCACCTTTGCCTATGCCGGCACGATCACCACGAACGACAGCGACCTCGGGGCGTGGGAGAAGATCGTCGGCGCCAACTCCGGGCAGGCGACCTCCGCAGCCGATGACACGGTGGGCATCGACGACCTGTCGACGACCCTCGGAGCTGCGATCGCAGAGATCGGCGCTCGCACGGCCACCCCCGGATACGAAGCTCGATCCGCCCAGTCCCTCGATGGGCTGGACACTCGGAACGGGTTCACGGACCAGGTGGTGATCAACGTGACGAGCGGCCTCAAGGTGTCGACCCGGATCACCGTCTTCGGCGATGCCGCCGACATCTACCTGCTCCGCTGGGACACCGACGGTGACGCCCGCAACGGCCTCCAGGGACAGGTCAAGTTCCAGAGCGGAGGGGCCATCGTCCCCGCTGGGGAGCTCACTCCCGCCAACTTCCTGCACATCGCGGGGGACATGACCGCCTCCGGTGGCGGCTCGACGCCCCCGTCGCCCTACCCGCAGGGCCCCCGGCTCGGTAGCGGGACGGGCCCGCTGATCACCGGCGGCTCGGACTTCAACGGCGGCGGGTTCTTCACGGGCTACTGGCTCACAACTGGGTCGCCCCAGACGGGGAAGACCTCATCGATGAGCAACGCCGTGTTCGTCGGTGGGTGGTACTCGCTCACCAACGAGTTCAGCATGACCAGCGGCACGAGCGGCGTGCACGTCGCCCCGCCGGCCGGAGGCGGCGGGGGCGGCGGCGGCACCTGATGTCTCTGTAGCGACACGCCCGGATCGTCGACAGGTTCTCGAAGAGCCGGCAGGAGTGGTGGGGTTGGGAGGAATCGAATCCTCCGGCCTCCCCCTCATCGGGGGATCGCCGGGTGCGCCACTGACCGCCAAGCCCGCTGGGGTCTTGTGCTCACGACTGACCGCCAAGAACATCCATTGTCCACTCTCCCGCGGCCTGGCCGCGGCCTGAGCGACCCGTGCGCCACCGCATCGCGGACGTCACAACCCCTACGAGGCCCTCGCTGAGGACGCCTCGGGCGGGACTGCACTGCTGCCCGCAACGGACATGACGATCGCCGGGATCGTCAGGCGTAGAGCTGGAATCCCATCTCGGCCTTCGTGAGGCCCAGCTCCTCGCGCCGCCCATCGAGGGCTGGCACCTTGTTCGTCGAGCTGATCGATCCGGCGGCATCTCCTCCGCCGTCGGCGAGCTGCCATTCGGTCCAGAAGACCGCGACGTCACGCGCGCCGCGGCTGGCCCTCACTGAGCGGCGAGCCACTGGTCCCGCACCTCCGGCACCAGGGGGTCGAAGTCGGCCCGGATGGAACGGGAGAGATCACGCAGGTCGGCCCACAGGTCGTAGATCGACGGGCGACCCCAGAACCAGTACCCGCAGTAGATCTTGTGGACCACGAGCCCCGGGGCGAGCACGAGGGTGTAGGGGACGTTCGCCGGATGGTGGGTGTCGGTGTACTCCCGGATGTCGAGGTCGGCCTGGACCACGAGCTGCTCGTCGGCGAGGAAGGTCCAGCTGGCCCCGGTCGAGATCTTGAGCTTGTACGTCTCGTGCTGGTCGTTGGGCAGCAGCGAGACCAGGGACGTGAATCCCACGGCGCACCACTCGTGGAGCTTGAGCAGCTCCCGGTGCATCTGGCGCTCGCGGGGACAGTGCTCGCCACGGCTGAGGTGCAGCACCATCAGGCCGTCGTCGCCCTGCAAGTCGGACAGCCGGTGGCGCACGCCGGCCTCATCGGGGAGCTCGTAGTCGGGGAAGGTGGCGCCGGGGATGATGTCGGCTCGCATCGAAAGGGTCCTCTCGTATCAGGGAAGGGCACCGCCTGCGGGCAGCCGCAGCCGGTACACGCTGGTCATGGCACAGATGTAGAGGGTGTTGCCGTCGTCGCCCCACGCCAGGTTGTGGGGGGCCTCGGGGAGCACGAGGCGGCCGAGGATGGATCCCTCCGGGGTGATCACCCAGATGCCGCCGGGCCCACACGTGTAGAGGTGGCCGGCCCGATCCACCTTGATGCCGTCGATTGCGTCGTCACCGTCCTCGCCGGTGAGGTCGCACAGCACGATGGCGTTGGCGGTGGACCCGTCGTCGGCGACGTCGTAGCGCATGACCACCTTGTGGCTGGGATCCCAGTCGCCGACGTAGAGGTAGCGCTCGTCGGGCGACAGGGCGATGCCGTTGGGTCCGGCCAGCTCGTCTGTGACGAGCTCGATCCGGCCCTCGCGCGCCCGGAAGACCCCGGAGAACGGGAGCTCTCGCTTCGGGTCGTCCGCTCCGGCCGGCAGCCCGAACGGCGGGTCGGTGAAGTAGAGCGTCCCGTCGGACCGGAAGACGAGGTCGTTTGGGCTGTTGAGCCGCTTGCCGTCGTAGTGATCAGCCAGCACCGTCGTGTCGCCGTGTGGGTTCACTCGGATCACGCGGCGGTTGCCGTGCTGGCAGATGGCCAGCCTGCCGGCAGGGTCGAGGGTCAGGCCGTTGGAGCCCGGTTGGTGGTAGCGGCCGATGTCGGCGCCGGCGTACCCGCTCTTGGCCCGGAAGACGGTGACGACCCCGTTCGGGGTCCACCGGTAGATCGTGTTCACGTCAGGTGAGCTGAAGAGCAGGGCGCCGTCCTGCCACACCGGCCCCTCCGTGAACTCGAACCCGGTGGCGATCCGCTCCAGCTCGGTGCCGGCGGGGACGACGGCATCGAGACGGGCGTCCCGGCGCTCGACCGCCAGGGGTGCTCGCTCACCGACTCCGGCCCGCTCGGCGAGGTACACGTCGAGGGTGGCCGTCCGGACCCAGATGTAGTTGTGCGGATCTGACGACAGCGGCCCGTTGATGCCAAACACCGCTATCGAGAAGGAGTCTCCGGGCCGGGCGTCTCGCGTGAGCACCACCCGGTTCGGGGCGTTGAAGCCGGCCACCACCGGACCCCCGGAGTCGCCGAGCACGAACGGCAGCTCGCCGTCCACCCACACCTCGGCGTAGTCGTCGACGACGATCTCGAACACGACGGTGGCGCCAGTCGGGTCGAGGTCGCCGATGCGTTCGGGGATCGTGACCGTGGTCCGATACCAGTTGAACGACACCCGGCCGGAGCCGAGGCGGCGCTCGAGCTCGGTCGGCGCGAGCTCCGCCCAGTCGGAGTCGTCGAAGCCGGGCCCACCCGCTCGGGGAAGGATGCCGAAGGTGCGAGTGGGCACCGTGCCCGGGCCGAGGTCGTCGCCGACGCCCACGAAGTCCACGTCGACGACCGTGGCGTCCGCGTAGCGCCACTGCGCCCCAACCAGGGCCGCGCCCTCGGCGGTTCGGAGGTCGACGACGGCATCGGGACGGCCGGGCAGGAGCTCGGGCGGGCCGGGGACCCGGTGGGCGGTGGCGGAGCTCACCTCACGCCGCCCCGGCGACGGCTGACGTGAACGCACGTGCTCCGGTCACGGCGAGCTCCTGGTCCTCCGCGGCGGAGGAGGCGCCGCTGACGCCGATGGCCCCGACGACGGTGCCCTCGACGACGAGGGGGATGCCGCCCTGAAGGGGCACGGCACCGGCCAGGTGCAGCGCCGACGGTCGGCCCCCGGCCGCCTGGTCTTCGAAGTCCTTGCTCGGGCGCCGGTAGATCGCGGCCGTCCGGGCCTTGTCGGTGGCCACGCCGACGCTGGCGACCTGTGCCGCATCAGGCCGGCGGACGTAGACGAGCTCGCCCCCGGCATCGACCACGGAGACCACAGGGTGCACATCCCGGGTGTCGGCCTCCGCGCCCGCCGCCTCGGCGGCGAGGCGGGCCGCCTCGAAGGTGAGGCCCGGGACCTCCGTGGCCGGGAGGTCGACGGACGCACCGGCGATCGAGACACCCTCGTCGTCGTCGGGTGTCTCGCCGCTGGTGCCGATGGCGCCCACGACCTCGCCGGCCACGATCAGGGGGACCCCGCCGGTCAGAGCGGCGGCACCGTGCAGGGCCAGGGCACCGAGGCGACCGGCGCTCACCTGCGCTTCGATGTCCCGGCTCGGCCGCACGAAGATGGCGGCGGTTCGTGCCTTGTCGATCGCGACCTGGCTGCTGGCCACCTGTGCATCGGCGGTGCGCCGAACCTGCAGGAGGTGGCCGCCGGCGTCGACGATCGCGATGACGACTCGGTGGCCATGCTCGGCGGCGTGCTTCTCCGCCGCGGCCATCACCGCATCCACGGCACCAGGGTCGAGGACGCGGCGGGTACGGGTCAGGTTCATGGTCGAGCTCCGTTCATGACGAGCGAGGGAGGCCTCGCGCTCAGGGAGCTGAGGTCCGCCGTGAAGACGGCGGCATCAGCGGTGATGTAGAGGACGGCGGGCTCGGAGCGGCCGAAGGCGAAGTTGACGGCCCCAGGCAGGCGGATCTCGCCGATGAGCTCGCCGTCCGGGGAGAAGATCTGCACGCCGCTGCCAGCCGAGGCGAACACATGGCCCGCTGCGTCGACCTTGAGGCCATCAGGGAAGCCGGGGTGGGTCACCGCCAGCAGGCGGCGGTTGCGGAGGTGGGCGCCCACGACGTCGAACGCCTCGATGTGGTGAGGGCGAGCCGGCTCGAACGAGCCGGGCTCGTGGTTGGCCCCGCTGTCGGTCACGTAGAGAACCGCGCCATCGGGCGACAGGGCGATGCCGTTCGGCTTGTCGAACCCGTCGGCGACGACCTCATGCCGACCCTCGACGGGGTCGAACCGGTGCACGAAGTCGCCGAGCGACGGCCGGGGCCGGAAGCCCTGGAGGAAGCCGTAGCTCGGGTCGGTGAACCAGATGACCCCGTCCGGGCCGACGGCGATGTCGTTGGGCGAGCTCAACGGCAGGCCGCGGAGGTCCTCGACGACGACGTCGAGCGCACCGGTTCGCGGATCGACGCGGCTGATGCGGGCCGGGTGCTCGAGGTCGCCCTGCTCGCACACGAGGAGCCAGCCGTCCCCGTCGAGGTGCATGCCGTTGGGCCGCACGACCGCGGCGTCCAACGTGCTGACCTCGAGCGTGCCCAGGTCGATGCGTCGGATCCCCGCCTCGACCGTCACGTAGAGGGCGTTCTCATCGGCGACGTGCACCGGACCCTCGTGGGCATCGGTGGCGACGAGCAGCTCGGCGGAGAGGACCTGCATCGGCGGCTCCGTCCCGCGACGGTCCGGGGTGTTACACGCAGATCTCGTCTGTAACGCGGCGTCGGCCCGGGGGACAGCGGAGCACGCACGACGAGGAGGAAGCGATGAAGGGTCTCGAAGGCAAGACGGCGATCGTCACCGGAGGCAGCTCCGGGATCGGCCAGGCGATCGCCATACGCCTGGGTCACGAAGGCGTCAACGTCGCCGTCAACTACGTCGGGCCGCTGGAGGGAGCGCAGGCGACCAAGGACGCCATCGACTCGAGCGTGCGCGCGTGCATCGACGAGGTCAACGCCTGCAGCGCTCCCAGCCGCGCCACGCTCGTCGAGGCCGACGTCTCCGACGAGTCGGCCGTGGAGCGCATGTTCAAGGAGGTGCGATCCGAGCTTGGCCGGGTCGACTTCCTCGTGAACAACGCCGGCATCCAGATCGCGCAGGACTCCGACATGCTCGATCCCAGCGCCTTCGATCGGGTGCTGTCGGTCAACTTGCGGGGTGCGTTCCTGTGCGCCCGCGAGCAGATCCGCCAGCTCCTCGACGACGACCGGCCCGGCTCGATCGTCAACATCTCCTCGGTCCACCAGGTGATCCCGAAGCCGAAGTTCCTCGGCTACTCCGTGAGCAAAGGCGGCATGCAGAACCTGACGCGCACCCTCGCCCTCGAGTTCGCGTCCCGAGGTGTCCGGGTCAACGCCATCGGCCCGGGGGCGACCGTCACGCCGATCAACCGGAGCTGGATCGACGATCCCGAGAAGTCGGCCCAGGTCACCAGCCACATCCCGATGGGCCGACCGGGCCTGGCCGAGGAGATGGCCGGCGTGACGGCGTTCCTCCTCTCGGAGGAGGCAAGCTACGTCACCGGACAGACGCTGTTCGTCGACGGTGGGCTCACGCTCTACGCCGACTTCCGGGGCACGTGGAGCTCCGAGTGAGCGGTGCGGTCCTGCGGGGTGTGACCCTGGTGCAGGAGGGCCGGGTGTTCGATCTCGCCCACGTCCTGGACGAGCACATCCCGGCCTTTCCGGGCCGAACCTTCCGTCAGCTGCTCACCACCAGCCCGGCCCGATCGGTCGGCAAGAACAAGGTCAACTGGATCGTCGAGTACGTGAACGCCCCGTCCCAGATGGGCACCCACATGGACGGCCTCAACCATCTCCTGCGCGACGGGCGGATGTACGGCGGCCACCACGTCGACGAGGTCGTCGTGGAGTGGGGCACCACCGAGAACGGGATCGAGACCGTCCCGCAGATCGTGACGCGGGGCGTCCTGCTCGACATCGCGGCGGTACGGGGCGTCGACCACCTCGATGCCGGCGACGTGATCACCCCCGATGACGCCGACACCGCACTGGCCGCCGCCGGCCTGATCGTGGAGCCCGGCGACGCCGTCCTGTTCCACACCGGCTGGGGGCGGCAGTGGGGATCTGACGGGGACGCCTACGTCGCCGGCGAGCCAGGCCCGGGCGTCGCGATGATCGGGTGGCTCGTCGAGCGGGGCGTCGTGCTCACCGGTTGCGACACCTGGAGCTACGGACCCGTGCCGGCGGAGGAGCCCGACGAGCCCTTCGTGGTTCCGCAGACGCTCAACGTCGACCACGGCGTCCTCGTGCTCGAGAACCTCCGGCTGGAGGAGCTCGCCGCCGCAGCAGCGCCGGAGTTCCTCTTCGTCGTATCCCACCCGAAGCTGCGCGGCGCCACCGGCGCGTGGGTCGCGCCCCTCGCCATCGTCTGAGAGGAACGCGCCATGGCAGAGCACTACGACGTCATCGTCATCGGATCCGGAGCCGGGGGCGGCACGCTCACCCATGCGCTCGCGCCCACCGGGAAGCGGATCCTGCTGCTCGAACGGGGCCGCTGGTACCCGCGGGAGCGTGACAACTGGGACTCCAAGGTGGTGTGGGGCGACCTCAAGTACCGCAACGCCGGGATGTGGACCGATCAGGACGGTCGGAGCTTCAACCCGAAGCAGCACTACTACGTAGGCGGCAACACCAAGGTGTACGGGGCCGTGCTCTTCCGCTTCCGGGAGCGCGACTTCGGCCCCGTCCAGCACGTCGACGGTGTGTCGCCCGCCTGGCCGCTCGACTACCGCGACTTCGAGCCGTGGTACACGAGAGCCGAGCAGCTCTACTCCGTGCACGGCGAGCGAGGGGCCGATCCGCTCGACCCGCCGGCCTCGGCCCCCTACCCGTGGCCGGCGGTCAGCCACGAGCCCCGCATCGAGGAGCTCGCGCACGACCTCAAGGGCGCCGGGCTGCACCCGTTCTCCTTGCCGCTCGGGATCATGCTCGACGAGGCCAACCCTGATCGCAGCCCGTGCATCCGGTGCGCGACCTGCGACGGCTTCGCCTGCCTCGTTCGAGCCAAGGCCGACGCGCAGGTCGTGTGCGTCGAACCGGCGCTCGAGCACCCGAACGTCTCGATGCTCACCGGCGCGCGCGTGACCCGGCTCGTCACCGCCGAGGGCGGCCGCCGGGTGCGCTCGGTGATCGTCGAGCGAGATGGTCAGCTCGAGGAGCACACCGCCGATGTCGTCGTGGTGGCAGCCGGTGCGATCAACTCGGCCGCCCTGCTGCTCGCCGCCGCCGACGAGCACCACCCGAACGGCCTCGGGAACCGATCGGGGATGGTGGGGCGAAACCTGATGCTGCACAACAACAGCTCGCTGATCGCCATCTCCAGGACCCCGAACCCGACCATCTTCGAGAAGACCCTCGGGATCAACGACTTCTACTACGGGGACGGTGAGTGGGACTTCCCGTTGGGCGCCATGCAGATGCTGGGCCGCAGCGACGCCTTCACGATGTCGCTCGATGCCCCCGATGCAGAGGATCCCGCCGATCTGGCCGCCCACTCGCTCGAGTTCTGGCTCACCACGGAGGACCTGCCCGTCGCCGACAACCGGGTGGAGCTGTCCGCGGACGGCGGCATCAAGCTCACCTACACGCCCACCAACCTGGAGGCCCACCACCGGCTCAATGCGCGGTTCCGCTCGCTGCTCGACACGATGCGCTGCCGGAGCGAGGTGTTCGGCAAGCACAGCTACCTCGGCGGTCGGCTCGGGATCTCGGGCGTCGCCCATCAGAACGGGACGATCCGCTTCGGCACTGATCCCGCCACCTCTGCCCTCGACCTGTCCTGCCGGCTGCACGACGTCGACAACGTGTACGTCACCGACTCGAGCTTCTTCGTGTCGAGCTCGGCCGTGAACCCGACCCTCACGATCATCGCCAACGCGCTGCGAGTCGCCGATCACCTCGCCGGTCGGCTGGCCTGACGGGAGGTAGGGTCCGGGTGCGTGGACCGTGACGGAACGATCTCCTCCGAGGCAGGTGCGAGCGACGACGACGCCCTGGTCCTCGCGCTGCGGGCGGGGGACGCGCGGGCCTTCGAGATGCTGATCGACCGCTACTACGGCACGATGCTGCGGGTGGCCCGGATGCATGTCAGCACCACGGAGGCGGCCGAGGATGTGGTTCAGGAGACGTTCCTGGGCGTCATCCAGGGGATCGACCGATTCGAGGGGCGCTCGTCGCTGCGCACCTGGATGTTCCGCATCCTGGTCAACCGAGCCAAGACGCGTGGTGAGCGGGAAGGCCGGAGTCGCCCGTTCTCCTCCCTCGAGGCAGACCTGGAGACGGGCCAGCCATCGGTCGACCCGGACCGGTTCGAACCGGACGGGCGCTGGGCGGGCTTCTGGGCCGCGCCGCCCGCCGCGACCCACCTGCCCGAGGCCCGGGTGCTCGCCGCCGAGGCCGGGGATCGTGTCGCGGCCGCATTCGAGTCGCTCCCCGACACCCAGCGCACGGTGATCGTGCTCAGAGATGTGGAGGGCCTCTCAGCCTTGGAGGTGTGCGATCTCCTCGGTCTCTCGGAAGGCAACCAGCGCGTCCTGCTGCACCGCGCGCGCACCAAGGTGCGGGCCACGCTGGAGCAGTACCTGGACGACCGGGTGGAGGTGAGCTGATGCTCCAGCCCGCGATCCGTTGCGTGGAGTTCGTCGAGTCGGTGACCGACTGGATGGAGGGCGCGCTCGTCGACGAGGAGCGCCTCGCCTTGGAGGAGCACCTCGCCATCTGTCCGCACTGCACCGAGTACGTCGACCAGCTCATGCTGGCGCGAGCCGTGCTCCGCGCAGCCGGTGGCCAGCTACCCCAGGAGTCACCGCCGCCGCGAGCCCGCGCCACGCTGCTCGAGGCATTCCGCCGCGAGCGAGGCAGCTGAGCAGAGCTCAGCCGAGGGCGAGCCGGTCCGAGAGCCACCTCGACTGGAACGAGCGCTCCGTTGCGTATCCGGCGTCGTACGCGGCCTGGTCGCCGAGCGCGCCGGCCGCGAGGTGCCCCGCCGAGCACGCCGCCACGAAGGGAGACTGGGCCGGGTTGCCGTGCAGTGCGAAGTGGGCAGCATCGGCAGCCAGCCCGCCGGCACCGCCGGCGAAGGTCGCGTCGTCGACCTCCGGCGCCAGGGCCGCGAGGTCGGCGAGGGTCATCACGGCTTCGAACCTGGCGGCGAGTGCCTCGTCCCCGCCGGCTCGCAGCGCGACCACCGCGCGGTCCCGGGCCCGCCACGCGCCCTCCTCTGCCAGCTCGCGGACGGCTACGGCATACCCGTCGATGCGCCGCACCAGACGCCCCCGGGTGGCCACCACCTTGTGGCGGGTGTCGACCACCTCGCCGTCGAGCTCCACCTCCCACAGCGCGGCGGCGAGCCAGTGCGCCAGGTCGGGTGGCCGGCAGGCGTGCACGCCCTCGTGGCACGGCCGGGCGGCGACCGCCTCCACCCACGTGCCCGGCGACCAGGTCGTCCCGGTGAACGGAGCTCGTCCGTCGGCGTCGAGGAACTTGAAGGCCCTCATCGCCGTCAGACTAGGCCGTAACGCCGGCATCGCTCGCGAGACGGTGGGGCCATGGCGACCGTGGAGCAGCAGCGGCTGAAGGATGACCCGCAGGCATGGAAGCGGTGGGGGCCCTACCTCGCCGAGCGAGCCTGGGGCACCGTGCGGGAGGACTACAGCCAGTCCGGGAGCGCATGGGAGGACCTCCCCCACGATCACGCTCGGTCGCGGTCCTACCGCTGGAACGAGGACGGCCTCGGGGGGATCAGCGACGACGGCCAGCGCCTGTGCCTGGCGTTTGCCTTCTGGAACGGAGTCGATCCCATCATCAAGGAGCGCATCTTCGGGCTCACCGGCAACGAGGGCAACCACGGCGAGGACGCCAAGGAGCACTGGTGGTTCCTCGACTCGACGCCCACGCACTCGTGGATGCGGTGGCGCTACTGGTACCCGCAGCGCGAGTTCCCCTACGCCGAGCTGGTCGACGAGAACCGGCGCCGCGGCCGCGACGCGCCCGAGTACGAGCTGCTCGACTCCGGCATCTTCGACGACGACCGCTACTGGGACATCACCGCCGACTACGCCAAGGCCACGCCGGACGACCTCTGCCTCCGCTTGTCGATCCGCAACGCGGGCCCCGACACCGCGACCCTCCACGTGCTGCCGACGATGTGGTTCCGCAACACCTGGTCATGGGGCAACGACGACCGCAAGCCGATGCTGATGGCCAAGGACGGCGCACTCGTCGCCGACCACCACGACCTCGGTCGGATGGTCCTCATCGGCGACGGCAGCCCGGCAACCCTCCTGTGCGAGAACGAGACCAACGCCGCCCGGCTCTGGGGCGGCGACGGAACGACACCGTTCCCCAAGGACGGGATCAACGACCACGTGATCACCGGCGCCCCCTCTGTCAACGTCGATGGCGTCGGCACCAAGGGCGCCCTCTGGTACGTGGTGAGCGTCCCGGCTGGCGGGACGGCCGAGGTGCGCCTACGTCTCGCTCCCGACGCCGGCGACCTCGGCGACACCCACGCCCGCACCCTCGCCACGCGCCAACGCGAAGCCGACGAGCTCTACAGCGAGCTCCTTGCCGGGCTCGACGCCGAGGCCGCGCTGATCGCCCGGCAGGCCCTGGCCGGGCTGATGTGGACCAAGCAGTGGTTCCACTACGACGTCGAGCGCTGGCTCAGCGGCGACCCGAGCGGCCCGCCGCCCCCCGATGGTCGCCAAGACGGGCGCAACCACGAGTGGCGTCACCTGAACAACGCCGACGTCATCACGGTCTGCGACACCTGGGAGTACCCGTGGTACGCGACCTGGGACCTCGCCTTCCAGTGCGTGGCGATCGCGCACCTCGATCCCGGGTTCGCCAAGGACCAGCTGCTGCTGATGTGCCGCGAGTGGTACATGCACCCCAACGGTCAGCTGCCGGCCTACGAGTGGGCCTTCGGCGACGTGAACCCGCCGGTGCACGCCTGGGCCGCCCTTCGCGTGTTCGCCATCGACGCGGCCGCCACCGGCACCCACGACCACGTGTTCCTGGAGCGCATCTTCCACAAGCTGCTCCTGAACTTCACGTGGTGGGTGAACCGCAAGGATGCCTCCGGGGACAACGTGTTCGAGGGCGGCTTCCTCGGGATGGACAACATCTCCCTGATCGACCGGTCCGCGCCGCTGCCGGTCGAGGGGCGCTTGGAGCAGTCCGACGCGACCGGGTGGATGGCGCTGTTCTGCCTCAACATGCTCGAGATGTCGCTGGTGCTGGCCGAGCACTCACCGGCCTACGAGGACATGTGCACGAAGTTCCTCGAGCACTTCGCCTACATCGCCACCGCCATCCACGAGCGCGGCCTCTGGGACGACGACGACGGCTTCTACTACGACGTGCTGCGGGTGGGCGACGAGCGGATCCCGTTGCGGGTGAGGTCCATGGTCGGCCTGCTGCCGCTGTGTGCGGTGACGACCCTGGGCGAGCGCACGCTCGAGCGGCTCCCGGACTTCGCCGCCAGGCTTGACTGGTTCGTGCGCCACCGGCCGCAGTTCGCCCGCCACATCGACCATCGTCATGTGCGCGGCGGTCACGAGGGCCGGCTGCTGGCGCTGGTCGGGCCCGACCGGCTCGAGCGCATCCTCACGCGGCTGCTCGACCCGCAGGAGCTCCTCTCCCCGCACGGGGTGCGGTCGCTGTCGGCGGTGCACCGGGACCAGCCGTTCATGATCGAGCTCGGTGGCATGGAGCTGGGGGTGGACTACGCGCCAGCCGAGGGGACCACCGGGCTCTTCGGGGGAAACTCCAACTGGCGGGGCCCGGTGTGGTTCCCCGTCAACTCGCTGGTGGTCGACGCGCTGCGGGCGTACGGACGGTTCTTCGGCGACGATCTGATGGTGGAGCACCCGGCGGGCTCCGGCGAGCACCGGTCGTTGACCGACGTGGCCGACGACCTGGCCGAGCGGCTCGTGGGGCTGTTCCGGGAGGGCCACGACGGTCGCCGTCCGGTGCACGGCCCCTACGAGAAGTTCCACGACGACCCGGCCTGGCACGACGCCATCCCGTTCCACGAGTACTTCCACGGTGACACCGGCGCCGGGCTGGGGGCCTCCCATCAGACCGGTTGGACGGGGCTCGTGGCCGATCTCCTGCTGCGAAGGGACTGAGCCCGGTGGATGTCGAGAGCGTCGACGTGATCGTCATCGGCGCCGGCCCGGCCGGCGAGAACGCAGCCGGCCGCTGCGCCGAGGGCGGCCTGTCCGTCGCCATCGTCGAGCGCGAGCTCGTCGGTGGCGAGTGCTCCTACTGGGGGTGCATCCCCTCCAAGGTGCTCGTGCGGCCCGGCGACGTGGTGGCGGCCGCCCGCCGAGTGCCCGGAGCGGTCCCGGCCGTCACCGGCCACGTCGACGCCACTGCCACGTTCGCGCTCCGCGACCGCTTCACCGGCGGATGGGACGACACCGGCTCGCTGCAGTGGCTCACCGACCGCGGCATCGAGATCGTCCGTGGGACCGGCCGGCTGGTCGGACCGCGTCGCGTAGTCGTGCACGCGGCTGCGGGCCCGCCGCGCGAGCTCACCGCGCGGCGGGCGGTCGTGCTCGCCACCGGCACGGCGGCGGCCATGCCGCCGATCCCCGGCCTGGTCGAGGCGCATGCCTGGGACAACCGCGACGTGACGGCCGCCAAGGACGTGCCGCGCCGGCTGCTCGTGCTGGGAGGCGGGGCCATCGGGCTCGAGATGGCCCAGGCGTTCCGGCGGCTCGGCGCAGAGGAGGTGACGGTGGTCGAGGGCGCCCCCCGCCTGCTGGCGCGGGAGGAGCCCTTCGCAGGCGACGAGATCCGTGAGGCCCTGGAGGCCGAGGGCATCACCGTCCACGTCGGCGCCAGCGTCACCGAGGTTCGCCGGGTCGGCGACGGACCGGTGGTGATGCGTCTGGCCGACGGTGGAGAGCTGGCCGGCGACGAGCTGCTGGTCGCAGCCGGGCGTCGTCCCAGCACCAGCGATCTCGGTCTCGACGCGGTGGGGATCGAGCCGGGTCGCTTCATCGAGGTCGACGACCGCCTGCGCGCCGTCGGCGTCGACGGCGGCTGGCTCTACGCGGTGGGCGACTGCAACGGGCGCGCCCTGCTGACCCACATGGGCAAGTACCAGGCCCGGATCGCCGCCGACGTGATCCTCGGCCACGACGTGGTCGCGACAGCCGACCATGGCATCGTGCCCCGGGTAACCTTCACCGACCCGCAGGTCTGCGCGGTGGGCCTCACCGAGCTCGAGGCTCGCAACGCCGGCTTCCAGATCCGCGTGGTTCGGCACGCGACCGGCGCGGTCGCCGGGGCGGCGGTGCTCGCCGATGCGTTTCCCGGGACGAGCCAGCTGGTCGTCGACGAGGCCCGCCGGGTCGTCGTCGGGGCCACGTTCGTGGGGCCGGGCGTGCAGGAGCTGCTGCACTCGGCCACGATCGCCATCGCGGGTGAGGTCCCGCTCGACCGGCTCTGGCACGCTGTCCCGTCCTTCCCCACCGTGAGCGAGGTGTGGCTCCGGCTGCTCGAGGGGTATGGGCTGTGACCGGTGACCTCACCTTCGGCGACCTGCTGATCGTGTCGCTGATCGCGGTGATCGCGCCGCTGGTGGCCAACTCCATCCCCGGGATCAAGGTGCCCGGTGTCGTGCTGGAGATCGTGGCCGGCATCGTGGTGGGCCCGTCGGTGCTGGGCTGGGTCGAGGTCGACGAACCCATCGCCGTGCTCGGTCTGGTCGGGCTGGCGTTCCTGCTGTTCCTGGCCGGACTCGAGATCGACCTGGCGAGCTTGCGCGGCCACCTCCTGCGCCTCGCCCTCACCGGGTTCGGGCTGACCCTCGCCATCGGGTTCGTCGCCGGCGCCGCCTTCGACGCCGCCGGCTGGGTCAACGGCCCGTTCTTCCTGGCCATCGCCCTCACGGCCACGTCGCTCGGGTTGGTCGTGCCCGTCCTCAAGGACGCGGGCGTGGCCGACGAGCCCGTCGGCCAGCTCATCATCGCCGGTGCGACCATCGCCGACTTCGGCGCCGTGATCCTCCTCTCGTTGTTCTTCTCCGAAGCCGAGGGCGGCACGGCCAGCAAGCTGATCGCGGTCGGCTCCTTCGTGACCGTCATGGCGGTCCTGGCACTGGTGCTCGTGCGGGCAGGCCGCAGCATGCGGATCGACGCCGTCCTGTTCCGGCTGCAGGACACCACCGCGGAGATCCGGGTGCGGATCGCTGTTGCGCTGCTCGTCGGGTTCGTCGCGCTCGCTGCGAACGCCGGGCTCGAGATCATCCTCGGAGCCTTCATCGCCGGCGCCCTCCTCGGTGCGGTCGATCGGGACACGATGTCCCACCCGCACCTGCGCACCAAGCTCGACGCGGTCGGCTACGGGTTCGTGATCCCGGTGTTCTTCGTCGCAAGCGGGCTGCGCTTCGACCTGGATGCCCTCACGAGGAGTCCCGGCGTCCTCACCCGCGTGCCTCTCCTCCTCCTCGCCCTGTTGCTCGCCCGCGGGCTGCCCGCCCTCCTCTACCTGCGGCCGCTCGGCCGCGATGGGGCGACCATCGCCGCTCTGCTCCAAGCGACCTCTCTGCCGTTCATCGTGACCGCCACCCAGATCGGCGTCGGGATCGGCGCCATCCGACCGGCGACCGCGGCGGCCCTCGTCGCCGCCGGGCTGCTCTCCGTCGTCGTCTTCCCGCCGATCGCTCTCGGGTTGCTGCGCCGCCTGCCGCCCACCGCCGAGTCGTCGCCGCCCACCGCCCTGTCGACCGTCGGGCACCGCCCGATGGGCACGCAGGACTGATCCCGCCCACCACCAGAAGGACCCGATCAATGATCCTGACCAGCGATGTCATCCCGATCGAGGTCCACCTCGATCCCGGCGAGTGGACTCGGCTCCTCCGGGCCGAGGCCGCGGCGGGCTTGACCGCCACACCCAAGGAGCTGCCGCCGACGTGGCTCTACGACGATCGTGGCTGCGAGCTCTTCGACGCCATCACCCGGCTCCCCGAGTACTACCCCACCCGAACCGAGCGGGCCATCCTCGCGGAGCGGGCTACCGCCATCGCCACCATCACCGGCGCGGACACGCTGATCGAGCTGGGCGCTGGCACATCGGAGAAGACCCGGCTGCTCCTCGACGCCATGACGGCCACAGGTTGCCTCCGCCGCTTCGTGCTCTTCGACGTCGCCGAGCCCACTCTGCGAGCCACTGCCCAGACCGTGGCCGAGGAGTACCCCGAGATCGAGGTCTCCGGTGTCGTCGGTGACTTCCGGCGCCACCTTGACCGCATCCCCAACGACGGCCGGCGGCTCATCGCCTTCCTTGGGGGCACCATCGGCAACCTCCAGCCGCCCGACCGAGCATCGCTCCTCGCTCAGCTGGCTCGCACGATGGCCCCCGGCGACGCGCTGCTCCTCGGCACCGACCTCGTGAAGGAGCCCGACCGGCTCGTCGCCGCCTACGACGACACCGCTGGGGTGACCGCGGCGTTCAACAAGAACGTGCTCGCCGTGCTGAACCGCGAGCTGGGCGCCGACTTCGACCTCGAGCGCTTCGATCACGTCGCTCGCTTCGACCCTGACGAGCAGCGGATCGAGATGCGGCTCCGAGCCCGGGGCGCCCAAGCCGTGCGGGTCGAAGCCCTGGGCCTCACCTTGGCGTTCGACGACGGCGAGGACATCCGAACGGAGATCAGCACCAAGTTCCGCCCTGAGGCCGTTCGGGCCGAGATCGCCGCTGCCGGCCTCGATCTGGTCGCGTGGTGGACCGACGGCAGCGGTGACTACGGCGTGTCGCTGTCGATCCGATGAGCGCCCTCGACTACTGCTCGGTCCGGGCGACCACCGAGCGCCTGGCCGCCCGGCTGGGGGCAGAGGACCAGACCGTGCAGTCGATGCCGGACGCCTCACCCACGAAGTGGCACCGGGCCCACACCTCGTGGTTCTTCGAGACCTTCGTGCTGCGGCCGTTCGCCGAGGGCTACGAGGAGGTCGAGCCCGCCTACCGCTTCCTCTTCAACTCCTACTACGAGGCTGTCGGGCCTCGTCACGCGAGGCCGCAGCGCGGGCTCATCACCCGACCCGGCATCGCCGAGGTGGCTTCCTATCGCCGCCATGTCGACCGGGCCATGCTCACCCTGCTGGACGGCGAGGTGCGCGATCCGGTCGCGCCGCTGGTCGAGCTCGGGCTCCACCACGAGCAGCAGCACCAGGAGCTGCTGGTGATGGACATCCAGCATGCGCTCTCGTGCAACCCGCTCCTGCCTCGGTACGGCGAGCTCCCCTGGGCCTCGAGCGAACCGACCGGTGATGGCTGGATCCGGCACGACGGTGGTGTCGTGGAGGTCGGCCACGGGGGCTGCTCGTTCGCCTTCGACAACGAGGGTCCGAGGCACGAGCAGCTGCTCCGGCCCTTCGAGATCGCCGCCGGCCTGGTGACCAACGGCGACTGGCTGGCCTTCATGGACGACGGCGGGTACGAGCGGGCTGAGCTCTGGATGTCCGACGGCTGGCACATGGTGCAGGCGAGCGGGTGGCACAGCCCCGAGTACTGGCACCTCGCAGAGGACTCGGCTCTCGTGTTCGGCCTCGAGGGCCTCCGACCGCTCGACCCGGCGGCACCTGTCGCCCACATCAGCTGGTTCGAGGCCGATGCCTACGCACGGTGGGCCGGCGCGAGGCTCCCGCTGGAGGCCGAGTGGGAGGCCACCGCCCCCGAGCCCGAGGATCGCCGTGCGCCAGGGTGGTACGGCTCGGTCTGGCAGTGGACCGCCAGCCCCTACACCGCGTACCCGGGGTTCCGACCCTCAGCCGGGGCCGTCGGTGAGTACAACGGGAAGTTCATGGTCAACCAGCACGTGCTGCGAGGCTCCTGCCGCGCCACCCCGCCCGGCCACGCCCGCCGTACCTACCGGAACTTCTTCCCAGCCTCGGCTCGCTGGGCCTTCGCCGGGCTGCGCCTCGCCTACGACGGCCGGTGAGGTGCCGGGGGCTGCACACCCAGACCGAGCGCCCGAAGCAGCCGATCGGTGATGTCGGCCCACCGGTAGCGGCGGGCGGTCTCGACCGCCGCCGCCCGCATGGCCCGCGTCCGCTCGGGATCGGCACGCAGCCAGTCGAGGTGAGCGATGATCTCGCAGGCGTCGTCCGTGTCGAGCGCGAGCCCGTTGTGAAAGGGGATGAGGTAGTCCTCTCCGGTCGCGCCGGTGATCACCAGGCCCCTGGAGGCCATCGCCTCGAGGCCCACCAGGCCGAAGGGCTCGAACCCGCTGTTGGCCAGGACTGCGTCGACGCCGCCGTAGAGGGCCCGGAGCTGGTCGCCCTCCACCGGGAAGGCCAGCTCGATGATGGCTGATCCCCCCGGATCGGCGGCGCGCACACCGGCGGCCAGATCGCGCTGGGCCGGCCCGATGCCGGTCAGGTGCACCCAGGGAAGCCCGAGGTGCTCGGCGTGCGCTCGGAGCGCATCGTGGTGGCCGCGGGCCGCGGCGCTGCCGTTCCAGCCGCGGGCGAGCAGCACGGCGTCCTGGTGGCGGTCGCGCTGGTGGGCGACGGCATCGAGCGCCATGTGCCAGCGCTTGTCGGGGTCCGAGCGGCCGACCTTGGCCAGCGACACCCGCCGGCCCACGAAGACCTGCTCGAGCGCTGAGCGGCCGAGGACCGGCGGATCCGCAAGGAGGTCGTCGGGGATGCCGTTGGGCACGACGAGGGGGTTGACGCCGTGCTGCCAGAGGAGGTGCTTCATGGCCCGCGAGATGGTGAGGATCGTCGCCGCCGTCGCGAGCCGGGCGAAGTCGATCCTGTCGAAGCCGAAGCGGTTGTTGGCTGTCCACGCCAGCACGGCGTGGTCGCGCAGCTGGCGCCGCTCGAGCTCGTCGTGCAGGGCGATGAGCGGCCAGGCGGCATGCCAGTCCTCGGCCAGCACCACGGTCTGCCGGCCCGCCCTGAGGTCGGTCGCCACGAGGTCGGCGATGTGGGCCGGCCAGCGGGTGCACAGCTCCTCGATCTTGCGCTCCTCAGCCTCGTAGACGCCCTCGCGGGCCCCAGCGGAGATCGCCTGGCACCAGCGACGGAGCCTGACCCCGTCCCGTTCTTCGACGTGGGGCAGATCGGGGTCGCCGACGAAGTGCAGATCGACTGGAGTCCCATCGGAGGCCAGCGCCCGAGCCAGGTTGGCGACCCGGACCGCGAGCCCGCCCGCCGACGCGTAGCGGTCTGGGCCCTCGAACGACAGCAGCACGAACCGCAGGAGGCCCGCCTCCGGCTCGACGGCGGAGCAGTGGCGGGGCGCGGGAGCCGGCACGTGGCCGGGGGGCACCGTCCCTGGGAGCGTCAGCGGACGCTTCGGGAGCGGCCGACGGGCGGCGAGCTTGGTGGGCATGCCTCACCGTCTGGCCAGCGGCTCTCTCGTTACGTCCGGCCGTCTCGCCGAACAGCGCTGCCGCGTTCGACGCGAATTCGCCCAGCGACGTCGCAGGTCGCCCGGCGATGATGGCCGAGGTGGAGGAGGCCCACGTCGTCGTCGCCCATCGCGAGCGAGCGACCCTGCGCGTCGGCGACGTGTTCGTGCTGCGGACTCCCCGCGGCCAGCCCGCGGCCTCGACCCGATCTGCGGCCGAGGCCGGGGGGCTGTTCTGACCCATAAGCCAGGTCAGGGGTGGTGGGGCTAGGAAGAATCGAACTTCCGACCTCATCCTTATCAGGGATCGACAGGGGTGCGCGCCGTTGACCGTCATGCCCTCTGACCTGGGCTTTCGCGTTCTGGAGTGACCGCCATTGACCGCCGTTTTCCACCCTCCCGCGGCCTGGCCGCGGCCTGGAGGTCGCCTCAGAGGACGCCACCCGCTCAATATCCGACGAGCAGGATTCCCTTGAACGGGAGTGTGAGTCGTCCGCTCCAGTGCAGCGCGCGCAGGAACTCGAGTAGCGGCTCGTAGCCGGCGCTGGTTTGTCCGCTCGAGCGATAGGAGATCGGGATCATCATCGCCAGGTAGTCCGCGTCGGCGATGAGGCTGGTTCTGAGCAGGTCGCGGAACCCTGCGTTCGACATGACGCCACGACCGGCCTCGACCTCGACGACGATCTTCATCTCCGGCTGGTATGCATCGATGTCGTACCTGATCGAGGGAACGCCGTTCTCACCGAAGAGGACCGGTCGTCGGATCAGGCCAGCCGCGGCCTTTCCCGCTTCGACCTCGTAGTTGAGTGCCTCGAGGCCCGTGCGGAGCTCCTTGAGAACCGTGTCACTCTTCGGTCCGTTCTTGTCGGCCGATGAGATGGCTCCCTCGGCCGCCGCGACCACCGCTACGAACTGCAGAGCCCAGCCCGGGGGCTCGTCATTGGCTGGGAAGTACTGCCATCTCGGGAACGCCACTGCCGTAGCTTGTCGCCGTTCGGCCGGTGAAGCTAGCGGCAGAGGCCCGCCGGCGATCCGTTCGCTTGGCTTCCTGTTGAGGCGCTGGTTCGGTCCCGACAGGTAGTGGGCCTGCCCCAGCCGAACTCTGTCGTCCCGGCGCACCGCGCGAGTTCAGACGAGTTGGTCTTGGCCGAGGTTCTGAGCAAGGTCCCGATAGAGGTCCGCGTGGTCATTAGCGGCAGTTGTGCCGCCTGGCTACCGCGCCGAGCTGCCGGGACGACCTCCTGGCTCACCACCGCATGGAGGTCCCGCTAACAGTTAGCTCTCGCATAGCGCCTGGGCCACTCAAACGGAGACCCCTCACCAGTTTCACCGTCGCCCCGAGCGGCCATCGAAGTCGGAGCCGGAGCAAGCTGAGCCTGGTACCTTCGCTCGATCTACAACAGCGGAGAATCGATCTCAAGTGGGTCCCTTGGGAGCTGGGCCGAAGTGTCGGTAGCGCGCGAGCCGGCACGCGAGGTCCTCCTGCGCCGAGTGTTGAATGCAGCGAAGGAAGACTGGGCGCACACCACAGCGACACAGCGACTGATCCTGATCGTCGTCGCAGTCGGCATCGCTTATGAGTGGGGCATCGGCAATGAGATTGTTACCCCCTGGCTGTCCTCGCTCCTACTTGATCGTCTTGGAGACGGAATCGGTGGAGCTCTCGCTGCCGCTGGGCTCGTGGCGGTATTCACGGCCCTGCAGCAGGTGGCTGTTGGTTGGCTCACGCTTTACGCGATGGCCGTGACTCCCTCAGTCGTCGACACCGCGGCAGATGCTGTTCGTGCTCGCTTTGGCTTCGTCGTCCCGTCGTGGTGGACGCTTCCAAGGTTTCAGGCCGTTGCCGTGAGCTTCAGTCTCGGTGGAACGTTCGTCGCGGTCGAGGAATCTCTCGCAGCCGCGCCACGGCGGAGACACACGGTCGTCGTCTCCTCCGTGGTCTGCGCAACAACCGTCTTCGTGGTTGTCGGTGTCATCGGCGTGCTCGTTCTCGCGTGCGATGGAACGGTTCTCGAAGGCGCTGCGCGGACCCTGATGCGAATCCTGAGCAACCCGATGCCTTGGTGCGTGGTGGCCATTGGGCCATCGGTCGTCAAGTGGGTACGCGAGAGACACGCGACAACCTCAGCCGGTTCGATCAGTCTTGCCCAGCCACCAGCCGAGGACGAGCCCCGTTGACAGTTGAGGCGAATCCCTACTCCGCGGACCCCTATGGCACCGATGTACTCGAGGCGTGCGTACATGCGTGCGCTGCCCTTGAGCCTTTCCTATACGAGGTCGCGTACGCGGACATCGGCTCGTCTGAGGTCTACTGCATCAACGAGCCCGGCTCGGAGGCTGCCAACGTCTGCCGAGCGATCGAAGGATTTGTATTCGAGCGAGACTGGGGCTTGCCTCCTGCGCACACCGTTGTCGACTTCGCACCATTTGAAGGCAACTCAATCTTCTTCCTGTTGACGACTCGCGTCGACGGCCAGAGCCGACCTGTCGGCGTCTTGCGCGTCGCCGATCTCTCGGTAGGGCCTTCAGAGAGCGAGTCGGCGTACCGTGAGCTGATCGGCGACGGTCCCCTGCCTGCGGAGCTCCGATGGCTACCTGAGGACCGCGGAGTGTGGGACGTGGTTGGCGTCGCCGTGCTTCCTGAGTACCGGAATGGCCTGGAGTCGGCGTGGCTCTACCACGCCCTTTATCAAGCGAGTCTCGATCGCAGAATCACGCGATGGATCACCAACGTGACGCCGCGCGAGCTTCGAAACCTCCGCGAGTGGATGGGCATACCGTTCACGGACGTTGGTGAGAGCGGCATATATGTCGGTCCAACGGATGGAGTCGCAACGGAGTTCATCTTCTGTGAATGTCTCGTTGGCGTGATCGCTGCTGCAGTGAGCCAGCGGATCGCCGAACTTGAACGCGATGAGAGCGAGATGTCCCTTCTAATTTCGCAAGCGGCGAGCGTTGCACTAACGGGGAGATTCCCCCCGCTCCAGCAACTAATGGGGTAGCCGTGCGTGCCCACCGCTATCTCCCCCAGCGACGCAGGGCACGCGACGGCGGGTCAGGACAGCGGTTAGTAGTGCGCCGTCACAGACTGCCCTGAATGGGACACGGACACCAGCGCACCGCTGGCTGCGCCGGGGCGGCAGAGAACCTCAGTTGCGACGGCCGGCCTACTCGTCGGTGTAGTCGCCGGTCAGGGTGCCCGAGTTGGACGGGCAGGCGTACAGGGCCGCGGCTACTTACCCAGACGATCTCGATGAGGACACGGCATCCTCCTACCCACAGTTCACGCCCCGCTGCCCGCGCTCTGATCCCCACGACCTCATCTTCCCCAATCGAGCTCCAGACCGAGGTCGTCTCGCCCCAGCCCGAGCTCGGGGGTCGGCAACCCAGCGTCGCGGTGCAGGCGGTCGGCGACGCTGAGGGCTGAATAGCGATCAGCTTCGTGAGCAAGGACCCCACCGAGGACGTCCACTGGGTCAAGCATGCCTTCGGGGTCGGGGAGCCACGCATGGTTCGCCTCGCGACCCCGGGTGAGGGCGACGTAGGCATGGTTTCGGTTGGTGCCCGGTTCGATGACGGCGATGCCGATGTCGACGGTGTCGCCTTGGTTGCCGTAGCCGGTGACGGCCCATCCGAGCTCCACGTGGCGGCTGGTGTAGTCGGGAGGCAGCACCGCCGTGCCCCGCTCCGGTGCGGTAACAGTGAGCTGGCCTCGGTCATCGATGCGCTCGACGGTCCAGATCTGTCGGTTGCGGACCTGCTGTCCCAGGCTGGTCTCGAGGGTGCGGTCGTTGCGGCGGGTGGCGATCCGGTCGCCGGCCAGGACGTGGGTGCCGTCGGCGAGCTCGACGCCGCGCTCGCCGAGCCGGTGTTGTCGGGCTTGGATGGCTTCGTTGATCTCACGGGCGGTGGCGGCGCTGCTGGTGGTGATGGCAACCGACCGGCCCGCGTCGACGTGGCTCCGGTAGGTGTCGGCGATCCGGTTGGAAAGCAGCGCTGGGTGAGCCGTGTGGAGGCGGTGGTGCTGGTCGTAGAGCTCGACGACGGAGCGCTCCCCGCGCCGCAGTCCGAGGCTGGCCTCAGCTTCCCATGGCTCGATGAAGCGACGGGGGTCGTCGAGCTCGTGGTGGGGGACGGTCTCGCACCAGTGGGCGAACAGCCCGCCGCGGCCGACCGAGGGCAGCTGCGCGGGGTCGCCGACGAACACGATCCGCCAGTGCCGGTAGCGGGCGTGGTCGATGAGCTCGGCCAGGTCTTGGGTGGCGGCCATGCCGGCTTCGTCGACGATGACGGTGGTCCCCATCGGCCACGGCGAGGGCGTCCGGGAGTCGCGGTGGCGGGTGAGGAACCCGGCCAGGGTGTCGGTCGGGCAGCCGGCCTCGAGGTGCAGCACGTCGGCGGCCTTCCCGGATGGCGCGAGGCCGACAACGGGCCGGTCCCGTTCGCGCAGCTGCTCGACGGCTTGGGCGGTTGTGCGGGTCTTGCCGGTCCCGGCGGGCCCGACGACCAGGACCAGCCGCGCTGGGCCGGCGATGGCCGCCGCTGCGTCAGCCTGCCGGTCGCCTGAACCGGGTTCGACGGGGTAGGCGTGCCCGAGCGCCCAGTCCTGCAGCCTGCGCTCCTGTTCGAGGATGTCGATGGTGGTGAGGCGGTGGTCGGTGACGTGCTCGGCGAAGGGCCGCCCATCCCTTCGCCGGTGGGGTCCTTCCCGCTCCGGGGCGAGCGGGATGCAGCGTTCGACCCCTCGACTGGTGATCTGGTCGACGAGGTCGACGAGCCCTAGCGCACCGGGTGCGGCGTCGGGCGGGACGAGGGTGGCAACGTGTCGAGCGAGATCGGCGGGCAGCCAGGTCGAAGACTCCTCGGCGACGCGCCGGACCGCCTCGGTGGCGATCGCATGCTCGTCGGCGGGCGGTCGGGGTCCCGATGCGGGTCCCGATCGTGGTCCCGACGGCCCGAGCTCGGGCAGCTCGACGCCCAGCGCCCTCGCCTGGTCGCCCCAGGAGCGGTGGAGATCGACGGCGTCGATCCCGTGAGCCTTCGGGGGCCGGGAGGCCAGCACCGCGGCCCGCGTCAGATGAGCGATCGTCCGGGCATCGGGGTCCGTGCCGTCATGCTCCAGGCTCCAGCGTGCGATCAGCTCGCGCTGCTTCGCCTTGACCTGTGTGGTCCGCTGCGAGAACGCCTGTCGGACCACCTCCGGGACCCCAGTCAGCTCGGCCTGGCCACCCGCAACGGGGCCCCACTCGACGCCGAGGCGGCCGGTGAGCTCGCTGCGCAGGGCGGCGTCGTAGACCCAGCCGATCGTGCGCTGCTGGTACTTCAGGAACCGGGCATCGAGCGACAGCCACTTCCCCGTCGGGTCCTGGACCTTCGCCGAGATCACGGCATGGGTGTGCAGCTGCGGATCGACAGTCCGGGAGGTGTGCTGCCGGAACAGGGCCGCGGTCACCCCGAGGGTGTCGACCTGATGGACGCCCTGTGGTCCGCGGCGGGTCACTCCCCCATGGGTCTGGAACCAGGCCATCGCTGCCTCGACGGCGTGGTCGTGGGCGGCGAGGACCTCCGCCCGCACCCACGGATCCGGCGTAAGCGCCCACAGCACCGACACCGACTTCGGCGCCGAGAACGTCGCATCGAACCCTCGCACCGACGACTCCCCGAACGACCTTCCGAGCGCCTCTCCCGTGACCGGATGGGATGCCTCCAGCACCGAACGAAGCGCCTCCGGAGTGACCTCACCCGACACGCCGAGCGCCACCCGACCATCACCCCACCAGCGCCCGAGCTGCTCGTCCGGATCGAGGTAGTAGTCCACCGGTCCACGTCCGGGCTTCTCCGGGCCTCGTTCCGCCAGGCCCGCGTAGTACGCGATCAACCCGCCCACCCCGCCGCCGCTCACCTTGAGCGTCGTCACTCGCATCATCGGATCACGCCCCGAAGCCGCGCTCTGGGTCGTGCCCCGGCCAGTGCACCCGTCTGCCTCATGTAGGGATAGGCCTGCGGAGGGCCGAACTGTCGCGACGATCGCGCCGACGGAGCGCTCATGGCGAGGCCAAGGTGGAGCCGGACGAGCTAGTGGACCACGGCCCTGACATGGCCAGCAGCGGGGCGACGAACGGCCCAGGGGTCCGCTCGGTGGCAACCCGGCGCTGGCGCCGGGGCGGCAGGCCTGGTGCTCAGGCGGAGTCAGCGACGATCACGAGCACTGCACTAGGCAGCGCGTTGCATAACGGGCAGTCTGGGCGGGTGATCCAGGACGAAGCGCACACCGAAGCCAGCCCAGGGCCAAGGGGCACACGTCCGCCGAAGAAGTCCATCCTGGGGCTCTGTGGAGGCTAACGAGCGGCGCCTGGTCCGGCGCGAGAACGTGCTCGTACTCACGGCGATCTTCGCCGTGTCCTTCTTCTACTGGATGTTCACAGCCAACGACTCGTCGTCCGGCGTGGATCGGCCAGAGCCCGTATGGGTCGCGGCGGGAGTGGCGGGTATGGCCATCTCGGCCGCGCTCGCCGTGCGGTCGTGGCGGCTGGGCGTGTATTTGAACGGCAGCTCATCAACAGTGCGCAACCTCCTGAGGACTTGGCACGTGGACGCGGAGGAGGTGGCGTCGATCGTCACGGAGCGTGTCCCGATCATGGGCACGCCTATCCCCGCCCTCATGCTGAAAGATGGCAGGACGATCCGAATGACGGCGGTCGAGCCCCCCAACACGCGGACCCGGCCGAAGAACCAGGATGCCCAGAGCGCCATGAGTTCCCTCCAACAGTGGCTGGCGGAACACGGGCATCCAACCGACTAGCCGCACGGAACTGCCGGTAAGGACAACGCGGATCCCGATCGGGAACTTGATCGGGACTTCGATCGGGACCCTGATCAGACCGTGGCCGGGATCAGCTCGCGCTCTGCGCCGGGGCGGCAGAGGTCCATCCGACCTGACTGTGTCCACGACTGCCGCCGCGGGCACACTTGCCTGCAATGGAGACGATCGACCAGAACCGAATCGCGAAGCCTCGGGTTGGGTGGGTCGTCTGCGGCGTGCTGGCGGTTGCCCTCTTGGCGGCCGGAGGCTTCTACGCGTTCAGAGACACCAGCGAGCCCTGCTACCAGACGACGATGAACACGCCAGATCCCGATCCGAAGCCAACCGCTGAAGCGGCTGCGATGTCCTTCCTGACTCTCGATGGTTGGCCCGACGAGTTCGTGGATGATCTCGGCCATTACGAACAGACCACGACTGCCGAGGGCATCGAGTTCGCTACCGGTGGGTCACCCTCGGCGGAGTTTCGAGTGATCGAGAGTGGCGCTGGTTGGATCGTCGTTGGGGTGGCCCTGACGTGTCCAACCTGACACCACGCGATCAATAGCTAAGCGGTTCCTCGGGCAACCTCTGCCGCCCCGGCGCTGAGGTCCTCGTGATCCCAAGTGCTTCGTCGCAGGCCCCGGTTCGGCCGGTATCCCCTGAGTTGGGACCTCGATTGGGACCGCCATCGGGACCTAGATCGGGACCGTCATCGCGCACGATCCGGCCGGGACGCCAGCCAGCGACCCTCCACTCCTGCCTGGAGGTACCCCGTGCCGATCGATCGTTCGACCCCGCCCCTGCTCCCCAATCGCCTCGTCGGCATCGGCGAGGTCGCCGACCTGCTCGGCGTCGAGGTTCGTCACGTCCGCCGGCTCGTTGCCGAACGCCGCATCCCGTTCATCAAGTGGGGGCACCTGGTTCGGTTCGACCCTCTCGAGCTCGCCGCTTGGATCGACGAGCACCGGCTGGCGTCAGGACCGTCGCGATGAGGGGCGGACCGTCACACCGGACTCCTACGATGGTCTCAGCCCTCGGGCCTCGCCGTTCACTCGGCCTCCAATCCGGTTGATCGGGAGCGAGGCCAGTGGCGCACGTCGAGAAGCGAGGGCCCTCCCGTTGGAGGGCTCGATACCGGGGACCTGACGGGCGAGAGCGGTCGATGACGTTCGATCGGCGCGCAGACGCCGACCGGTGGCTCGCGGCGAACGAGATCGCTAAGGCCCGCAGCGAGTGGATCGACCCGAGCTTGGGTCGCTGCACGTTCGCCACCTGGGCAGAGCAGTGGAAGACCACGCTCGTCGATCTGCGGCCGGCCACGCGAGACCGTGATCTTCGGATCCTCCGAGTGCACCTGGTCCCCCACTTCGGGACCATGCCCCTCGCCAAGATCACGCGTGGGACCGTCGTCGGGTTCGTCAGCGGGATGCTCGCCGCTGGCGACCATGCACCCGCGACGGTCCGGAAAGTCGGCCAGGTCCTCAACAAGGTCCTGAAGGCGGCCGTCGAGGCGGGCCTGATCACCAGGTCACCGAGCGACGGGGTCCGGCTGCCCGCCGAAGGGCGACGCGAGATGGCCTTCCTCACCCCAGACCAGGTCAATCTCCTCGCCACGGCCGTTGGCCCGGAATGGGAGGCTCTTGTCCTCACCGCGGCCTACACCGGACTCCGGTGGGGCGAGCTGGCCGGCCTCCGGGTCGGACGAGTCGATCTCGCCCGACGGACGGTGACGGTGGTCGAGCAGCTGAACGAGCTCAGCGGGCAGCTGGAGTTCGGGCCCCCGAAGACAGCGGCCGGCCGAAGGGCCGTCTCGCTCCCCGTCCTGCTGACGGAGCTCCTCGCGGTCCAGCTCGAGCGATCCGAGGTGGTTCGCAGCGGACTGGTGTTCCCGACGCCGGTGGGCGAGCCGATGCGGCGATCCAACTTCGCTCGACGGGTCTGGGCACCGGCAGTCAGGGCGCTCGAGCTCGACGGTCTGCGCTTCCACGACCTCCGGCACACCGCGGTGGCCATAGCAATCGCCCAGGGCGCCCATCCGAAGACGCTCCAGCAGCGGATGGGCCACAGCTCCGTGACCGTCACGCTCGATCGGTACGGGCACCTCTACGACGGCCTCGACGCCCAAGTCGCGGACTCACTCGACCAGGTCCTGCGAACTTCGCGCGGCATGAGCGCTCCGTCCCCGCCGGCGGCTGGCGAGCCGCTGCGGCTGCTCTGAGACAGCCAGAGCAGGCACGGCAGGGTTCCGACGAACCAACGTCGATCACGGCGTCGGTCTCACGAACCCCGTCGTGTGAGACTCCGTCGATGGTCAAGACCGGGGCCCGAGCGTCGGCTCTGGCGTTGCTGCTCGAGCGGATCGGACGGCCGCTCACGTCGAGCCGACGTCCTGCGCCGCGGATCGGTCCACGACCTCGTCGGTGACCGCTCGCTGGAGGCGGTGCTCCGTGACCCGAGCAAGGTCGATCTGGACGCGCTCAGGACCCTTCTCGAGGCCCGAACCGCGTGAGTCCTCGCGGCCTCCGCGAAATTCTCGCGGCCTGGCCGCGGCCTGGGGCTCCAATTTCGGGCGAGCCGTTGCGCTGGTTTCCGGACAAAACCGCAGGTCAGGGGTGGTGGGGCTAGGAAGAATCGAACTTCCGACCTCATCCTTATCAGGGATGCGCTCTAACCGACTGAGCTATAGCCCCC
>DAIQBC010000002.1:0-27795 GCA_036781345.1 Acidimicrobiales bacterium
CGTCGAAGCGTGCTGCATGCAGTGGGCGGGCCCGCCAGGTACGTCGACGCCGGCGGCGGCTCGTTCACCTGTCAGGCGGAGAGCGCTCCAGCCTCTGGGGACCAGCATGCATCCGTAGGGCTCCCTTCGGTGCGTCGTAGCGGGCGCTCCCGAGCCGCCGATCCGCCTGGCGGGTCGCTCGGAATCGCTCACCAACGAACATCGCGCCGTCAGCGGAATCGGTCAACCCATCTCTCCGAACGGGCAGCGCGAGGCGGCGGGTAGGTTGAGCGCATGGCCGTCGACCCCACCGTGGCCGCCATCCCCTTCTACTTCGGGTCGATGGAAGCCGAGCGCAGGTACCTCAAGCGCCGTACCGCTCGGGTCGGTCCCTCGGCGGCGGACTACACGCCCGAGGACACCAAGGCCAGCCTCGCCATGGGGGTCGCGTCGTTGACGGTGCCGCTCGTCGCCCACGTGCTGGTGCGCAACGTCGTCCCCGGCAAGGGCCGCTACGGCAGGCTGCTCGTGGGCACGGCCGTCGGCACGGCGATCGCCACCACGCTGGCCGATCGGCTGGCCGGTCACGACCGGGACGAGCCTGAGGACCAGCGCGACCAGCTCGTCGCCGACCACGCGATCCCCCCTGGGCAGGGGCGGGACGTGCGCCACTGGGCTCGCAAGCTGCGCCGCGTCACCGGCCCCGTCGCCATCGGCACCGGAGTGCTGGCCACGTCCTCGTGGGTGGCGAGCCGCACCAACCCGCTGCGGATGTGGGAGAAGGGCCGGCGTCATGACCGCGGCGCCGGTGTGCTCGCCTGGGTGGCGGCCATCGTCGGGTGGGACTTCATCTACTACTGGAACCACCGCGTCATGCACGAGGTGCGGGGCATGTGGGCCATCCACGTGGTGCACCACTCGAGCGAGCGCTACAACCTGTCCACCGCCCTGCGGCAGCCGGTGGCCGACGTCCTCGGCGTGTTCGTGCCCTATGGCTTCCTCGCCCGGGCGGGGATCCGCCCGGCCCTCATCAACCAGGCGAGGGGGATCAACCTCCTCTACCAGTACTGGATCCACACCGACGCCATCCGCTCGATCGGTGCCGGTGAGGAGGTGCTGAACACGCCCTCGCACCACCGGGTGCACCACGGCAGCAACGCGAAGTACCTCGACCGCAACCACGGCAGCATCCTGATCGTCTGGGACCGGCTCTTCGGCACCTTCCAGCGGGAGGAGGAGCCGGTGGTCTACGGCCTGACGAAGAACATCAACACGTACAACCCGGTGCGCATCGCGGATCATGAGTACGTCGACATCGTGCGCGACGTCGCCCGCTCCACCACATGGCACGACCGCCTCTCCTTCGTGCTCCGCGGACCAGGTTGGGCCTACCAGCGGCACGCCGAGCGCGCCGCCGCCGGCATCAGCTGATCTCGGGCTCGATCACCTGTTGGTGGAGGTCGGGGAACACCCGGCCCACCTTGCCGAGGAGGTACTCGCCGTAGGTGCCGGTGAAGGCGAGCACGTCCTCGCCGTCCCAGCGGGCGCGGGCCTCAGCGGCCCCCTCCCCGGCCAGCGGCACGGGGACCACCTCGGCGTCCCATGCCGGATCGAAGAAGAACGGGAACGACAGTCGGTCCTCGCCTGTCGTGTTGCGCACCCGGTGGGGCGTGGAGCGGTAGTGGCCGCCGGTCATGCGCTCGAGCATGTCGCCGAGGTTCACCACGAAGGTGCCCGGCACCGGGGGCGCTTCGAGCCAGCCGCGGGGCGCGTGGACTTGCAGACCCGGGTGCAGGTCCTGAAGGAGGATGGTGAGCAGCCCGTAGTCGGTGTGCTCGGCGACTCCCCAGCTGGCGTCGATGACGTTGGGCGCGGATGGGTAGCGGAAGATGCGGAACAGCGTGAGCGGGTCGGACGTGAGGTGCTCGTCGAACCAGCCGGCCTGGAGGCCGAGGGCCAGCGCGATCCCGCGCACCAGCCGGTGGCCGAGCGCCGTCATGGCGTCGAGGTAGGGGAGCACTGCAGTGCGCAGCTCGGGCACCTGGGCCGGGAAGAGGTTGGGCCCGTGGAGCGGGGTGCCCGCCCGCACCCGGGGGTCGCCAGGATCTAGCTCGGCCCCGAAGTAGATGCCCTCCTTGCGGTCGGCGACGCCCGAGGTGAGCTCGCCCTCCAAGGGGAACCAGCCCCGCCACGTCCGTCCGCCCCTTGCCATGGCGATGGCGGCCTTGTCGGCTTCAGGGAGGGCGAAGAAGCGGTGGGCCGCCTCTTCCAGGTCGTGCTGGAGGTCGTCGCTCACGCCGTGGCCCGCGATGTAGAAGAAGCCGAACGCCCGGCAGGCATCGTCGATGGCGGCCGCCACTGTGCCGATGTCCCCGTCGCCGGTGACGAGCGGCCCCATGTCGATGATCGGCAGCCTCTCCACTGGCCGGAGGCTACGCGTCGGTCAGAAGATGCCGGCCGCGACGCCGGCGGCGAGGGTGGCGGCCTGCTCGCGGACGTGGGCGAGGTGGTCATCGGTCAGCGTGCCGGTGACGACCACCGGTGGTAGCGCCTCCTTCCAGCGCAGGCCGGTGAGGATGCGGGTGACGTCGCGCACGGCGCCGGTGCCGTCGGTGGCGCCCTTGCTGATCAAGAGGTAGGGCAGACCGGGTCGGCGGTCGGGCACCTCATCGAACCACGGGTAGATGCGCTCGAGGAAGTCCTTCATCAGCCCTGCCACCATCCCGAAGGCCTCGGTGGTGATGAGCACTGCCGCGGCGGCGGCCTCCACGTCCTCGACGCCCGCCTCGGGTGCGGCGAGGGAGCGCACCGGCAAGGGGTCACCGGCGTCGGTCACGCCTGCGAGCACGGCATCGCGCAGCGCGTGGACCGACGGCGGCACCGGGTGCCACACGACGAGCAGGTGGGCACCGACGCTCACGGCAGTGGTCAGGCCTGGGGCATCTGGGACATGAACTGGTTGAGGTCGAAGTAGTCGCGCCAGGCGGCGATCTTCCCGTCCATGACCTCGAAGGTGCCCATCACCGGGAGCTCGATGCGGCCGTTGGGGAAGGTGAACACGTCGACCCGCTCGGTGAGCACGGTGCTGCCGTCGGCGGCGATCTGGTCGAGCCGGAACTCGATCGACTCGACGCCGGCGGTGAAGCCCTCGATGGTGGTGCGGATGTCGTCCACACCCAGCACGGGCGCGATCGGGATGTTGTGGTACACCGCGTCGGGGGCGAAGAAGGCCATGAGGTCGTCCAGGGTGCCGGTGGCCCAGGTGGCGCAGAAGCGGCGGACGGTGTCGACGGGTTGCTCGGCGGTCATGGGCCGACCGTAGTCACCACACCGTCTTGACGATCACAGCGACGGCAGCGGCAGTCGACAGCGCCAGTACCACGGGCCGGGCCGTGGTGCGGTCGAGGTGGCCGGCCAGCCAGCGCGAGCCGGCGAAGCCGACCAGCGCACCGGGGAGGAGAACCGCGCACGAGAGCAGGTCGTCGGGGCCGAGGCGCCCCACCGCGATGAGGGTGGGGATCGACACGAGGTTCCCGAGCAGGAAGAACCGGGCCAGGGTGGCGCGCAGGACGGGACCGTCGAGGCCCTGGTAAGCCAGCGCGATGGGCGGCCCACCGATGCCGGAGATGGTGCCCATGAACCCCGACGCCAGGCCGGCCGCGGCCAGGTTGCGCCGGCGGCGGGCCATCCGCCGGCCCTGGAGGCTCAACCCGACCGCCACCAGGACGAGGGCGGCGAACACGACCGACAGCGCGTCATCGGGCAGGGCGCTGAGGACCGCGCCGGCGACGAGCGCACCGAGCACCTGGCCGCCCATGGCCGCCCGCAGGGTGCGGTCGGTGGAGCCGCGTCGGCTGTGGTGGGCGATGAGCACGTTCAGCAGCGCGCTGGCCACGATCACCGGACCAGGCACGAAGCGGTCCGAGACCAGGACGAGCAGGGGAGCGGCGATGAGGTTGGAGCCGAAGCCGACCGCCCCCTGCACGCAGGCGCCGATGGCGAAGATGAGCGCCGCGAGGGCGGCCTCGGTGGCGGGCACGGCGGGCACCCTACGGTGCGCCGGCGTGACCTCCCCAGCCCTCCGGGGGCCGGATGTCGAGGTCCCGCAGTGGCGGTTGCCACCCGACCTCCGGGTCCCAGCGCCGAACCGCCCTAGCGGGCGCGCCGACCAGCACGGCGTGGTCGGGGAACTCGCCCCGCACCACTGCACCGGCGCCCACGACCGTGTTGCGTCCCAGCCGGGTGCCGGGGAGCACGATCGCCCCAGCCCCCAGCCACGATCCGGCGCCGATCTCGACCGGAACCTCCGCCGGCCACTGCTGCCCGATCGGCACCGCTGGGTCGGCGTACACGTGGTTCTGATCCGTGATGTAGCAGTGCGGGCCGGTCATCACGTCGTCGCCGATCACCACGGAGCGGTGCGCCACGACGTGGCTCCCTCGCCCGATCGAGCACCGGGCGCCGATCCGCAGCACGGGGCTCACCGCGCCGGGGGGAAGGGGCTGAGCGCGGTCCATGCCGACCGACAGGCTGACCTCGGGGGCAATGACGGTGCCGGCGCCGATGGCGATGTGCTCCTCACCGAGGATGTCCCCCGGGGGGAAGGCCATGAGCACGCCTGGCCCCATCGAGTGGTAGCGACGGGCCACCCGGTCCTGGGGTCCCACAGCACCCGCCCAAACCATGGCGTGCCAGAGCCGGTGGGTGGCGGCGGCGGCCACGTCACGGACCCGGGCGGAGAGCGTCACGGACCGATGGCTAGTCGACGGAGCCGCAGGGCCGCCACAACTAGGTTCGGGGAGATGGAAGGACGGCAGCGCATCTCCTCAGGTTCCCCCTACGAGCTGACGGTGGGCTACAGCCGCGCCATCCGGGTGGCCGATCGGGTCGTGGTGGCGGGCACCGCGCCGCAGTGGCCCGACAGCACGGTCGACCCCGACCCGGCCGCGCAGGCGCGCCGCTGCTTCGAGATCATCGGCATCGCGCTCGAGGACGCGGGGGCGTCGTTCGCCGACGTGGTGCGAAGCCGGGTGTACCTGGTCGACGCGGCCGACTTCGCGCCCGTCTCCCTCGTGCACGGTGAGATCTTCAGTGACGTCAGGCCAGCCAACACGACGGTGGTGGTGGCCGCCCTCCTCGATCCCCAGTGGAAGGTCGAGATCGAGGTCGAGGCCATCATCAGCCCAGACTCGGCAGCTCGGTAGCGCGGGTGGCCGGGCCCCTGGATCTCCTGGAGGCGCTGGCCCGGCAGGAGGTGGTGATCTCGCCGACGTTCCGTCACCTCGAGGTCTTCACGATGCGCGGCCTGCTCACGGTGCTGTGGCACGGCGAACCCGACGCCGAAGCGGCCGTCGTCCTCGGTGGGGGCGCGATGGGCGGGCTGCTCGGCCCCGCCGACGGCCTCTACCACTGGCTCGGCGAGGAGCTGGCGGCCATCGGCTCCGGCATCGGCGTGCTGCGGGTGGGGTGGCGTCGTCCGAACGACCTCGATCTCTGCACGCTGGACCTGCTCGCAGCCGCCGACCTCGCCGCTCGGGCCGGGGCGATGCGCTTCATCACCGGTGGGCACAGCTTCGGCGGCGCCATCGCCGTGCGGGCCGGCGTCGCGATGGGGGACTGGACCTGCGGCGTGGTCACCTTCGCCACCCAGTCGGCCGGGTGCGAGGGCGCAGGTGAGCTCTCCGGGCCGCTGCTCGCCTTCCACGGTGATCGTGACGAGCTCCTCCCCGTCATGGCCAGCGAGGTCGTCGGTGAGCTGGTGGGCGGGCCCTCCGAGGTGCGGGTGTGCGCGGGCGCGGGTCACCTCCTCACCGAGGCGGCCGACCGGCTGCGGGTAGAGGTGCCTGCGTGGATCCGAGAGCAGCTCGCTACGGGTTGAGGTAGATGCGGGTGGGGCTGAGCAGCGCAGCCACCCGACGTTCGGCCGCCATCACCCTGTCGAACTCGGCCCAGTCCTCGTGGTCGCCGCCGCCGGCCGCCGAGTAGATCTGACGCAGCAGCGCTGGGAGCTGGTGCGGCGTGACGCCGTCTAAGGGATCGTCCGGGCCCACGAGGTCGACCAGACCCTCCGCCGCGACCCACGCCCACCCGGCGCGCCACAGCAGGGTGGCCGTGGGATTGGCACGGAGGTGGGCGATCTTGCGCGTCGCCGGCCGGCCGACGAAGGCGGCCCCTGGCACGCCGGTCACCGGGTGGTCGACCACGCCCGCGTTGACCACCGTCGATTGCACGGTGCCGTCGGCCCGCACGGTGGAGAGGCCAGCCAACCCGTGGTCGAGAGCGACGAGACGCTGGATGTCGCCGACGGTGGCCATGCCCGAAGGGTATCGGTGGGCCCGTCAGTCGTCGTCGTGGTCTACGACCTGGGTGTTGCCGAGCCAGCTGGCATAGAGGTCGGCATAGACGCCGCCCGCCGCCACCAGCTCGGCGTGGGTGCCCCGCTCGACGACCTCGCCGGCGTCGACGACCACGACGAGGTCGGCCCGCTCTGCGGTGGAGAGCCGGTGGGCGATGCTCACCACCGTGCGGCCGGCGGAGAGCCGCTCGAGGGCCTCGGTGAGCGCCTGCTCCGTCTCGGGGTCCACCGAGGAGGTGGCCTCGTCGAGGATGAGCAGGCCGGGGTCGCCGAGCTGTGCACGCGCCAGTGCGACGAGCTGGCGCTCACCGACGGAGAGGTTGGAGCCGCGCTCGCCCACCTCCGCCTCGAGGCCACCGGGGAGGTCGTCGAGCCAGGCCCCGAGCCCGAGGGACGCGAAGGCGGCGCGCAGCTCGTCGTCGTCGGCATCGGCACGACCGACGCGGACGTTCTCGGCCAGCGTGGTGTCGAAGAGGAACCCGTCCTGGGGGACCATCCGCACCGCCCGCCGGCGAGAGACCGGGTCGACGGTCCGCAGGTCGAACCCGCCGACCCGCACCACTCCCTCGGTCGGGTCGGCGAGCCGGCACAGCAGCTTGGCGATCGTGGTCTTGCCTGAACCCGTCTCCCCGACGACGGCGATTGAGGTACCGGCGAGAAGGTGCAGGTCGATCCCGCGGAGCACCTCCTCCCCGGTCCGGTAGGCGAAGCGCACGTCATCGAGATCGACGGCCAGCGCCCCGGAAGCGAGCACTGCGCCGTCCACCGGCTCCACCACGTCGACGGGCGTGCCGAGCACGCCCAGGATCTTGCGCCATCCGGCGATGGCGGTCTGGGTCTGATCGAGGATCTCACTCAGCTCGGAGATCGGGACCAGGAGCAGGTTCACGAGGAAGACGAAGGCGATCAGCTTGCCCAGGTCAAGGCCCCACGCGGGGCCGTTGATCGCGCCGACGGCGGTGACCGTGGCGAGCGTCAGCGCGCCGAAGAGGTCGGCCATCGGGAACATCACCGCGAACCACTTCGCGGCGCCCATCTGGGCCCGGTACTGGGTGCGGATGGCGTGATCGAGACGACCGCGCGTGCGGTCCTGGAGGCCGTAGGCGAGCACCACTGGCGCACCTGTGACCAGCTCGGACACCTCCGAGAGGGTGTCACCCACGGCGGTGCGCACTGCGTCGTAGGCCGCCAGCTGCCGGCGCTGCAGGTAGCGCAGCGCCGGCAGGAGCGGGAGGAACACCAGCACCGACACCAGTGCCAGCTGCCAGGAGTAGACCGCCATCACGACCACGGTCGTCACGAGGAGGACGGAGTCGACGATCCATGCCACCGCGCCCCATTCCGTGAACTGGGCCATCGTCTCGATGTCGCTGGTGACACGGGACACGAGCGCGCCGCGTCGTTGATCGACGTGGTCGGCGAGCGAGAGCCGGTGGATGTGCTCGAAGGTGCGGACGCGCAGGCCCAGCAGGCTGGCCTCTGCCGCCTGCACCAGGCGCAGGAACGTCGCCCGGCTGATGAAGTAGAGGCCGCTGATGAGCACCGCAGAGAAGCCACAGGCGGCGGCCACGAACCCCGGGCGGTACCCGGCGCTGCCGAGCACACCCCGATCGAGGATCTGCTGGATCAGGATCGGTACGGCCAGCTTGCCGAGAGCGGTGGCCACTGCCAGCGCCGCGGTGAGGACGAGCCCTTGCTTGAGCTCGGGGGTGACGGCGAGGCCCCGGCGCAGCACGGCGATCGCCCCGGCGTCGCGAAGGGCATCCTCCTCGGCGGTGGTGTCGGGGTGGCGGCGCTCGTGGTCGTGGCTGCCCGGAGGCGCGGCATCCGTGAGGACGTCGACGACAGCGTCACGGTCGTCGAGCTCGACGAGCACCTCGTTGGAGGTCACGCGGCGTCCTGCTCGTAGGCGCGCACGAGGGCGGCGTAGGCCGGCACCGAGAGCAGCTGCTGATGGGTGCCTTCGGCCATGACCCGTCCTCCGTCGAGGAGCAGGACGCGGTCGGCGAGGGCGATGGTCGACACCCGATGGGCCACCACGACGGTGGTGGCGGCAACGGTGCCCCGCAGTCCGTCCAGGATGGCCCGCTCAACCGTGGCGTCGACGGCCGACGTGGCATCGTCCAGGACCAGGAGCCGCGGGCGGCGCAGCAGTGCCCTGGCCAGCGCGATGCGCTGGCGCTGTCCACCTGACAGCGTCACGCCTCGCTCGCCGATCACCTCGTCGAGGCCGTGGGGGAGGCGCTCGACGAAGGTCCGCGCCCGCGCAACCTCGAGTGCCGCGACAACCTCGGCATCGTCGATGTCGTCGCCCATCGTGAGGTTCTCGCGCACCGTGTCCGCGAAGAGGAACGACTCCTGGAACACCAGCGCGACGGCCCGGTGCAGGTCGCGGGGGTCGACCTCGTCGAGTGGGATGCCGCCCAAACGCACCTCGCCGGCACTCGGGTCGATGAGGTGGGCGAGCAGGTTGCAGAGGGTGGTCTTCCCGGCTCCCGTGGATCCCACCAGCGCCACCACCTCCCCCGGGGCGAGGCGAGCCGACACGTCCTGGAGGACCGGGTCGCCGTCGTAGGTGAACCGCACGCCGTCGAGCACCACCTCGAGCGGTCCCAGCGGCAAGGCCCGAGCCTCGATCGGCTCGGCGCGACCCGGGGCAGCCAGCACACGGTTCAGCCGGTCGTTGGCCACCACCGCCCGGGGCAGCTCCTCGAGGAGGAACCCCACGATGCGGAACGGGAAGGCGAGGATCCCGAACAGGGCCATCGCCTGCACGAGCTCGCCGGTGGACACCGCACCGGTGGACACGCGCCAGGCGCCGAGCCAAAGGAGGGCAATGGTGCCGAGGCTCGGAAGGGCGTCGAGACCGGGCTCGAAGCCCGCCCGCAGGCGGCCCACCACCAATCGTTGGCGACGCAGCTCCTCGGCCCGTTCGCGGAGTCGGCCCACCTCCCGATCCTCGAGGCCGAGCGTCTTCACGACGAGGGCGCCCTCAAAGCTCTCGTGCGCCACGGCCGAGACATCGCCGACGCGCGCCTGCGCCAGCGAGGCGGGCCGCTCGACCTTCTTCGTGTACGCGTTGTTCAGCAGCGCGAGCCCGGGGAACAGCGCTACGGCCACTGCGAGCAGCACCGGGTCGACGAAGGCCAGCTGGACCATCGACACGACGATGATCACCACCACGCCCAGCGAGAACGGCAAGGGCTGCATCGCCATGGTCGAGCGCTCGCAGTCGGCGTCGGCGTGGGCCAGGAGCTCACCGGTGGGGTGGTCGTCGAACCACTTCAGCGGCACGGCGAGGTAGCGGTTCGTGACCCGCTGGAACCACAGCATCTGCATGCGGCGCTGTGCCATCTGACCGAAGTAACGGCGGAGCACGACACCGGCCATGCGGAAGAGCGAGGCGACCACGATGGACACCGCACCCATCAGGACCGCGCGGCGCTCCACCCCTCCCTCACGGAAGGCCGGTGCGAGGACGTCATCGGTCACCCGACCCAGGACGATCGTGCCACCGACGGCCATCACTGCGAAGACCGTGGCCCCGATCACCGAGAGAGCGAAGGGACGACGCTGGGTGCGCACGGACAGCAAGAGCAGTCGTGCGCCGCGGCGCATGATGGTGTCTACTCGCTGCCCCCGGCCCATGGGGGCCGAACCTAACGGCGCGCTCCGCACCCCACCAAAGACGCCCGGCTCGGGTGGGATCGGGCTTCGGTCACGTGTCTGCTCCCTGCCAGAGCTCGAGCGGCGTGCGGTCGCGTGGCCCGTCGAACGGAAGGTCGACCCAGTCGCCGCCGGCGTGCGCGGACGCGTAGGCAGCGCACACGAGGTCGAGGATGTTGCGGCCGAACGACGCGCCCAGCTCGGGGGTCCGCCGCCGCTGGAGGTCGAGGGCGAACGACTCGATCTGCGGGAGGTAGCCGAGCTGCTCGAGCTGGGGCGGCACGCCCTCCGGGATCCCGGGCAGCCGCACCTCGGTGCCGTCGCGCTCCAGGAGCAGGCTCGGGAGCAGCTCCATCCGCACCACGCCGTCGGGCGCCGAGACCTGGGCATCCCACGTCGGGGTGTCGCCGCCGCGCCAGCTCGCCGTGACCCGTGCCAGCAGCCCGGTGTCGAAGTGGATCTGCACCTCGGCGTGCTCATCGACGGGGTGGTCGGGGGCGCCCTCGAGGGTGGCCCGCAGCTCCAGGGGCACGGCGGGCGCCGCCAGCAGGAGAGCGACGGCCAGGGGGTGGACGCCGAGGTCGAACAGCACGCCGCCGCCCCAGCCCTCGGTGAGGAAGTCGCCCCAGGTGGGACGAGGCTGAAGCGCTCGCACCTCCACGAGGTCGATGCCGTGGAGCTGGGTCGCGTGGGACAGGGCGAGCCGTACGATGGGTGCGTGTGCGAGGTTCTCGGCGTACGCGATGCGCGCGCCGGCGTCGGCCGCGGCCACCAGCGCGTCAGCCTGGGCCAGGGTGGTGCAGAGCGGCTTCTCGATGAGCGCCCCGGCACCCCCGGCGATGGCGTGGAGGGCGTGCCGGAGGTGCTGGGCGGGCGGTGAGCACACGATGACCCCAGCGGCGCCGGCGGGAAGGTCCTCGTAGGTGCACGGCTCGCCACCCATGAGCGCCGCCGTGGCGCCGGCGCGGTCGGGGGTGCGCGAGGCGACCTTCGTGATCCGGAGCCCGGGCACCTGGTGCACCGCATAGCCGTGGACGGCCGCGATCCACCCGGCCCCCGCGCACGCGAGGTCGATGGTGGCGTCGTCGGCCATCCCGGCGGCTCAGGTGCCGCGGAGCTTCGCGACCACGGGTGCCATGGCCTCCATCGTCGTGCCGTCGAACCCCTGGAACACGATGTACGAGGCGTCCCAGCGCTGGCGGCGGGCCTCGAGCGACTCGGCGATCTCCTCGATGGTGCCGATGCAGGCGTGCGGGTAGGTGTCGAGCTGATCGACCGGCAGGCCGAACAGCGGCGCCATCATCTCGGCGGTGCCCTTCCGGTCGTCCGTGACGATGGCGGCGAACTGGAGGAGGTTGATCTCGAGGTCGGCGTAGCGGTCGCCGGCTGCTTCCTTCACCCAACCCAGCTTCTTGTCCGTCTCGTCCGCCGCTCCGTTCTGGGCGGCCGCGGCATCCGCTTGGCCGCTGTGGATCGAGGGGTTGATGCCGACGATCTGTGCCTCTCGGCCGGCGATGGACAGCACCCGCTTGGCACCCCCACCGATGAGGAACGGCGGTGATGCCTGCACCGGCTTCGGGAGCCCTTCGTAGCCGGTGATCGTGTAGTGCTCGCCGGTGAAGGAGTAGGGCCCAGTGGCGAAGCAGCCCTTGATGACCGCGATGCCCTCCTCCATGCGTGACACGCGCACGCCGGGCGGGTCCATCGGGATGCCCGACTGGTCGTAGTCGGTCTGCATCCAGCCGGCACCGATGCCGACCTCGAGGCGGCCGCCCGAGAGGACGTCGATGGTGGCCAGCTCCTTGGCCAGCACGACCGGGTGCTTGTAGTCGTTGTCGAACACGAGGGCGCCCACCTTCAGCTCGGTGGTGGCAGTGGCCGCGGCCATCAGCGCCGGCACGGGGGCCAGCTGCTCGCCGAAGTGATCGGGCATGAAGAGGGTGTCGTACCCGAGTGACTCGGCCCGCCGCGCGAGATCGGCCCAGTCGGACCCTGACGAAGCGCTCGCGAGCTGGATGCCGAACCGGAATCGTCGAGGGTGTGCCATGGCGGCCCACGCTACCTGCGCCTGGGGTATCCTCGGCTCCCCCAACACCCCCCGTCCGCTGAGGATCGGGGGTGCGGCCGCGCGCCGCCGGAGCCCGATGACCCCGCACCCTGAGCTTGCTCTCGAGCAGACCCGCCTCGACGAGGCGTACGCGCACCTGGCTCAGATGCGCGCCCGCACCGAGGCGGTGGCCTCGATCACGGCGTCGGCCGCCCAAGCAGTGGACTCCGCCATCGCGCAGGCCCACCTCCGAGCGCGCCTCCGCACGCTCGACACCGAGGTCGACGGGCTCGCCTTTGGGCGCCTGGACGACGAGGCGGGCGACACCTGGTACGTCGGTCGTCGCCACGTGGAGGATGCCAACGGCGATCCCGTGGTGGTCGACTGGCGCGCGCCGATCTCCACGCCCTTCTACCGGGCCACGGCGGCGGATCCCATGGAGCTGCTCCGACGCCGACGCTTCGTGATGACACGCCGACAGATCGATGACGTCTTCGACGAGGTCTTCGATGATCCGGACAGCGTCGATGCCGCCCACCATGGGGGCATCCCCGATCCGCTGCTGGCCGAGCTCGAGCGATCCCGCACCGGGGAGATGCGCGACATCGTCGCCACGATCGCGGCCGAGCAGGACGTGGTGATCCGAGCGCCGATCGACACCTGCTTGGTCGTGCAGGGAGGACCGGGCACCGGGAAGACCGCCGTCGGTCTTCACCGGGCGGCCTTCCTGCTCTACGAGCACCGCGGGCAGCTCGATCGTGACGGCGTGCTGGTGGTGGGCCCGAACCCGCTGTTCCTGCGGTACATCGCGCAAGTCCTGCCCTCGCTCGGCGAGGCGGCCACCCGCCAGACCACGATGGAGCGCCTCGTGGGCGGCCGGGTCGCTCGGGAGGATCCCCCGGAGGTGGCGCGCCTCAAGGGCGACGGGCGTCTGGCGCAGGTGCTGGCGGCGGCCGCCCGCCAGCACCTGCGGGTCCCTGACGAGGATCTGGTGGTGAGCACGGCATGGGGGCGCCTGCGCATCGCGGCGACCGATCTCGAGGAGGCCGTCGCGGACATCGCCGGCCGCGACGTGCCCTTCGCGGTTGGCCGCAACGCCTTTCGGACCCGGGTGCGCCGGTTGGCGTGGTTGGGCCACCCCGACGCACGGTGGGAAGACGCCGCCCCGACCGCCGCCTTCGACGAGGAGATGCGCACCAACGCGGCGCTGAACGCGGCGATCGCGAAGATCTGGCCGTCTGTGTCGGCGCCGGTGCTGGTGAAGCGCCTGCTCACCAACAAGCGGGTGCTGGCGGCCGCCGCCGCGGGCCTCCTCGGTGCGGATGAGCAGGCCGTGCTCCTTCGGCGCGCCGGGGCCAGCCGCCTCGATGACGAACCCTGGTCCCTGCCCGAGCTGGTGCTGGTGGACGAGGCGGAGGGGCTGCTCAACGGCGTCGGCCGCACGTACGGCCATGCGGTCGTCGACGAGGCGCAGGACCTCTCGGCGATGGAGCTGCGGGCCGTGGCCCGTCGGTGCCCCTCTCGCTCGATGACGGTCCTCGGCGACCTGGCTCAGGCCACTGCTCCTGGCGCGCAGTCCTCCTGGGAGGACGCCATCGTCCACCTCGGCTCACCGGCCACTGCTTCGATCGAGGAGCTCGAGCTGGGGTACCGGGTGCCACGCCCGATCCTCGACGTGGCCAACCGGCTGCTGCCGGCCGTGGCCCCGGGCGTCCGGCCTGCCCGATCGGTTCGCGAAGACGGGGCGGCCCCGGACTTCGTCGCCGTCGCGGCGGGCGAGCTAGCCGAGCGGACGGCTGTCCTGGTGACCTCCCTGGCCGCCACGTGGGGCTCCGTGGGGGTGATCGTCCCCGCGACGCTGATCGCTTCCGTCGGCGATGCCCTCCGTGCGGCGGGGGTGGAGCACGGCACCGGCGCCCGCGGTGGTCTCTCCGGCGTGGTCACGCTGGTGGAACCCCTCGAAGCGAAGGGCCTCGAGTTCGACGCCGTGGTGGTGGTCGAGCCCGGGGCCGTTTTCGACGACGCGCGCGGCGGCCGCCTCTTGTACGTCGCCCTCACGCGGGCCGTGCAAGAGCTGGTCGTGGTCCATGCCGCACCGCTGCCCGCCACGTTGACGGGCTGACTCAGCAGTAGGATTGTGAGCCCGCCGCCCCCGCTGCGAGCCGTCCACCCGTGCCCCGCCTCCTCCTTCGCCTCACCTCCATCCTGGTCGTCTCCGGCATCGGGCTGGCAGGGGTGGGGTTCGCCCTCGTGCCGGCGGTCCGGGAGCTCAGCGATGCGGGCAGCTCCGACAAGGTGGCCATCAACCTCTCGCCCCTCGACCAGCGTTCGTACGTCTACGCGGCCGATGGGTCCCTCCTCACCACCCTGCAGGCGGAGATCGACCGGCAGCCGGTGCCGCTGAGCACGATCCCCCAGGACACCATCGACGCCGTGCTGGCCGTGGAAGATGCCGAGTTCTACGCCCACGACGGTGTGAACATCCGATCGACGCTCCGGGCGCTCGTGAGCAACGTGGGTCAGGGCACGGTGGTGCAGGGTGGCTCCACCATCACCCAACAGGTGGTGAAGGCCGAGTTCGGCGACGAACAGACGCTCGCCCGAAAGGCCCGCGAGGCGGTGCTGGCCCGCCGCCTCGAGCAGCTGATGACCAAGGACGAGATCCTCGAGCGCTACCTGAACACCGTCTATCTCGGCAACGGTGCCTACGGCGTGCAGGCCGGCGCCGAGACCTACTTCAACGTGGGCGTGGCCGACCTCAACATCGTTCAGTCTGCGTTCCTGGCGGGGATGATCGCCAACCCCGCCCAGTTCGACCCGATCCGCAACCCGGACGAGTCGCGGCGGCGCCGGGACGTCGCCCTCGGGCGGCTGGTGGCGATCGGACGCCTCACCGAGGCCGAGCGCGCCTACATCTCCACGGCGCCCCTCCCGACCGTGATCAATCAGTTCAACCCGGAGGCCCAGGACTACTTCCTCGAGGAGGTCAAGCAACAGCTGTTCGACGACCCGCGCCTCGGCGCCACCCGGGAGGAGCGGCAGAACGTCGTGTTCCGGGGTGGCTTGAGGATCTTCACCACCCTCGATCCGCGGGCTCAGCAACTCGCCACCGAGTCCCGCAACGACGTGCTGGCTGAGGTGGCGCCGCCAGGCACGCCCACCGCGCTCGTGCCCCTGGCCCCCGATGCCGCGACGGGAGCGCCCCGCAACGCCACCGGGGCGGTGGTGTCCCTCGAGCCCGGCACCGGCGCAGTGCGGGCGATGGTCGGCGGCGCGGGGTTCGGCAGCGAGAAGTTCAACGTCACCACCCAGGGCCTGGGCCGGTCGGGCGGATCCACCTTCAAGATCTTCGTGCTGATGGCCCTCCTGGAGAACGGCTACCTCCCCACGGACACCGTCAACGGCCGCGGACCCTGCACCTTCAAGGACCTTCCCGGGCTGCTGGAGCCGTACAAAGTGGAGAACTTCGGCAACAGCGGCGGCGGAACCGGCACGATCCTCTCGCAGACGTTGCGCTCGTCGAACTGCGCCTTCGTCCGCCTCGGTCAGATCGTCGGCATCGACAAGGTGGTGGACCAGGCCCGGAAGATGGGGATCACCACAACGCTGGAGGGGTTCGTGTCGACCCCACTCGGCACCGAGACGGTGCACCCCATCGACATGGCCGCGGCGGTGGCCTCCATCGCGGCCGATGGCATGTACTACGCCCCCTACTACGTCGATCGGGTCGAAGGGCCTGACGGAGCCGTGCTCTTCGCGCACCAGGCCAACCCGCGGCGAGCCGAGTCGCAGCAGAGCGCGCGGCTGGCGGCTGACGTCTTGCAGAAGAACGTGATCAGCGGCACGGGCACCCGGGCCCGGATCCCCGGGCAGCATGCGGCCGGCAAGACAGGCACGGCTCAGAACGCCAGCGACGGCTGGTTCGTGGGTTTCACGCCGTACCTGGCCACGGCGGTATGGATCGGTTCCGCCAAGGACAACGACGAGGTGCGCATCCGGGGCACTGGCATCACCGGGGGCTCCTATCCGGCGGAGATCTGGGGCCGCTACATGCGGGCCTGGCACGAGGGGCTCGAGGAGCGCAAGTACCCGGCGCCCGACTCCCTCGGTCGCAGCTCGAGGTACCTGAAGCTGGACCGCAAGTACGACTCCGGCGGGAGCACCACCGTGTACCGGCGGCGCACCACGACGACGTCCACCACGACGTCCCCCACGAGCCTCGTCCCGCCCACAGAGGAGACCACCACCACCACCACTCCGCCCGACCCGCCCACCACCTAGTGCAGTCGAGAGCCGTGTGGGGACGACACGACGACCGTCCGCGGGTGACGTGCCAGGATGAGGCGACATGAGCCGCTGGGACGCCCTCCTCTCCGTGCAGGAGCACGACACCACTGTCGACCAGCTGGTGCACCGTCGAGCCCACCTCCCCAGTCGGGCCGAGCTCGACCAGCTGATGGGTGAGCTCGCCGCCCGGGAGGCTTCGAGCGCTGAGCTGGAGACCCGTCGCCACGAGCTGGCGCGGGGCCAGCAGCGCCTCGAAGATGAGATCGCCTCACTCGCCGCCAGGGCCGCCGCCCACGACAAGACGCTCTACAGCGGCACGATCGGGAACCCGCGTGAGCTCCAGGCCCTGCAAGACGAGATCGCGGCACTGAAGCGCCGGATCTCGCAGCTGGAGGATCAGGAGCTCGAGCTCATGGAGCAGATCGAGCCGCTCGACGCGGAGCTGACCGCGGCCGGCGCGTCCCGGGGGCAGCTCGACGAGAAGGGCAGCGCCCTGCGCGCCCAGATCGCCGAGGAGGAGGTGGCCATCGAGGCCGATCTGGAACGAGTACGGGCCGAGCGTGCCACCATCGCCGGCACCGTCGAGCCGGAGCTGCTGGCTGAGTACGAGCGTCTGCGACCGCACTCGGGGGGCATCGCCATCGCCAGGTTGGTGGGCGGCTCGTGCGGTGGCTGCCACCTTGGGCTGTCCGCCGTCGAGGTCGATCGCATAAAGAAGCTCCCTCCTGAGGCGCCGGCGTTCTGTGAGGAGTGCGGTCGGCTCCTCGCCCGCTGACGGGCCGCGATCGTGCTCCTCTGGTTCGCAGGCCCGTCGGTCCTCATCGTCTGGTCGGTGTTCCGCAGCCCGGCGGCCGACTACCGCGTGGTGGTGGTGGGCAGCCTCCTTCCCCTGGTAGAGCTCCCGTTCGGCGGGCCCCGGCTCTTCCACAGCGTGCTCGGCGCCGCATTGGTGCTGGCCGCAGTGATGCTCGGCGCGCGTGGGCGACGGGTCGCCCAACGTCGGCTGCTGGGCCTGCCGATCGGCATGCTCCTGCACCTCGTCCTCGACGGGGCGTGGGCCGACACGCGGGCGTTCTGGTGGCCCGCCTTCGGCACTGCGTGGTCGACGGCTGAGATCCCGGAGCTGGGCCGAGGCTCCTTGAACGTGGCACTGGAGGTGGCCGGGGCCGGGGCCTGCTGGTGGGGCTACCGGCGCTTCCGTCTGCAGGAGCCCGACCGGCGCCGGCTCTTCGTGCAAACAGGTCGCGTCGGTCGCGATATCGCGCCGTGACGGAACGCCGGTGCTGATCGTCGTCCGCCACGGCCGCACAGAGGCCAACGCCTCCGGGCTGCTGCTCGGTCGGCGCGATCCTCCGCTCGATGGGCTCGGTCGACGTCAGGCCGCGGCACTGGCGGCCGCCGTGCCGGCTGTCGAGCGTGTGATCAGCAGCCCGTTGGCACGCACCCGGGAGACGGCCGCCGCCTTCGGCCGCCCGGTCGAGATCGACGAGCGATGGATCGAGCTCGACTACGGCAGCCTCGACGGCGTCGCGCTGCAAGACGTGCCGGCAGAGGTGTGGACCGCGTGGCGGGCCGATCCCGGCCTGGCGCCGGGAGGCGGCGAGTCGCTCCTGGATCTGGGCGAGCGGGTGCGAGGCGCCTGCGCCGATCTCGCGGCCGACGCGGCCCGCTTCGATGTGGTGGTGGTCACGCATGTCTCTCCGGTGAAGGCCGCTCTGGCCTGGGCGCTGGGCGTGGGCGACGAGGTGTCGTGGCGTGCCTTCGTGGCGCCGGCCTCGATCACCCGCATCGCGACTGGGGGCGCACAGCCCTCGTTGCACACCTTCAACGCCTGCGCCCACCTCGATGGGCTCTGAGGAGACCGGACCGGGTCCGATGGCACAGCATTCACGCGCTGAGGTGAGCTCCTCGGCGACACCGACGACGAGCCGCAGTTGCTTCGGGGCGACCGCCAGGCTCAGTCGGAATCGGTGTCGAGGACGATCAAGCCTTCGGGGGTCGTCGCCCAGACCCTTCCCGTGTCCGCGGCTGGGAGGGCGCTACGAAGGCGGACCTCGACGTTGCCGTGCCCATCCGGGCGGAAGGTGCCGGCTGGGACACGGTCGGCGTAGCCGCGGCCGGGGGGAGTGAGCCACAGGGCGTAGGTGACGCCCGGGTCCATGCCGCTGGCGACGAGCTCGACCATGGCGCCGCCCTCGTCGGGCGCCACGGTGGCGTCCGCTTCGACACCCGCCGCGAGGCGGGCGAACGTCACCGACTCACCACCGAGGGGTGCCCGGTCCTCCGGAGCCAACGCGACGAGGAGCGCGGCGCCAGCGGCCATGCCGGCCAGGCTCAGGGTGACGCGCCGACGCCAGCGCGTGCGGCGCTCGGTGGCGATCCGAGCCACGATGCGATCGGCAAGGTCGCGGGGCGGGGGGTCGTCGCGAAGCGGCCGCCAGGGCTCGCAACCGGGGTCGGCGCCGAGCGACACCGCGGCGACGGCCAGCAGGCTCTCGGCCTCGACGCGGCACCTTCCACAGCGCTCGAGGTGGGCGGCGAGAGCCGCCTCGTCCTCGGGGCCGAGCTGGGCGACGAGCCAACCGGCGAGGTGCTCCTGCCATACGGCACACGCGGGCGGCGGCTCAGGCATCACGCCAACCCTGCGCCTCGAGCGCGACCCGCAGCGCGCGGAGGCCGTAGTACACGCGGCTCTTGATGGTGCCGGTGGGGACACCGAGGGCGTTCGCCACCTCGGCGTAGGGACGACCGTGCCAGTGCACCTCCACGAGGACCCGCCGATGGTCGTCGTCGAGCTCGGCGAGAGCGGACTCGACCTGCCACCTGGTCAGCACCCAGTCGATGTCGTCCTCGGCCTCCACCGGGTGGGGCGCCTCCAGGGTCGGGGTGGCCACCCGGGGCCGCACGCGTCGCGCTCGAGCGAGGTCGATCACCACGTTCCGAAGGATGGCGAAGAGCCAGGTCCGCTGCGACGAGCGGGTGGGGTCGTAGGTCGACGATGCCCGCCACGCCCGGACGAAGGTCTCCTGCACGGCCTCCTCCGCCAGACCGGCATCGCTGAGCGAGCGCCGGGCGAAGCGGTAGAGCTCGGGGCCGTGGGCGGTGTAGATCGCCCTGAGGGCCTCGTCTGCGAGGGGCACTGCCAAGCCGAGCTAGGCCTCGACGGTGAGCGTGGCCGTCATGCTGGCATGGATCTCGCAGTGGAATGGGTAGGACCCGGGCTCCGATGGGGCCGTGGTGGCGCTGGAGGTCGACCCTCCGTCGGCCTGGAGCTCGAAGGTCCCGTCGTCGGCCGTCGCGGTGTGCTTCGTGGACCCATCGTTCTGCAGCACGATCTCCGCACCTGGCGCGACGGTGAGGTCGGTCAGCGAGAAGTCCTTGGCGACGATGGTGCCGGCCGCAGAGGAGGTGCCTCCGCCGCCGCCCGCGTCGTAGTTGCCGCCGGCTGAGTCAACCGTCGTGGTCGTACCGTCGCCCGCGCTCGTCGGCGTCTTGTCGTCGGATCCGCAGGCGGTCAGGCCCGCCAGCAACAGTGCAGCGGTGGCGACAGCGAGCAGCGAACGGTGGATGCCTTGGCGGTTGGATGAGCGCATGACTGGGGATACGCATACCGCGATCCGATGGTTCACGGCACGGTCGGGGCGGGCTGCTCGGCCTGCACCCGCCGGCGCGACGCTGTCTGACCAGCAGCGGTAGTCGCAGCTCCACTCAGGCGTCCGGACCAGCAACATGCCCCTGCAAACAACGTGAAGCCCGTCACGGACAGAGAAGCAGCCAACTTGGGCCGCCGTTCCCCCGTCGACCCATGAGGCCCGTCCATCCAGGCGGAGGCTACCCATCCCGGCGACCGTGTTGCTCCAGTACCTGCCCCCACTGGTGATCCCGTCGGAACCCACGCTTAGGGGGAAGCCCGGCTACTGCTTGCCCTCGTCATGGCGACCGCAAGGACCCGCCGGTGAGGTGCTTGTGACCCTTGTCGCTACCCCGCCACGGCCAGTCGGGAGGAAACTGCAAGCGAGGGGCTGAGTAGCCCCACCAGGGAGGTAGTCCGATGCGTCGCCTTCTCTTGATCGGCATCCTCGCGTCGGCACTTGCTGTGCCCGCCTGCGGCAGCAGCGAGTCCGGATCGCGAGACACCGGGACGGCCTCGACCTCGACCTCGTCGTCGTCGTCGTCGACGACGACAACCGAAGCGGCACAACCGAAGTGCTCCACCGCCATGGCCGACGCCATCGTCTTCGCCTACACGGAGGATGTCTTCGACTCGAGCTGGTCGTTGCACGTCGTCTCACCCGAGGGCGACGACCTGGGTGCGATCGATACGCCGGTCGAGGCGACCATGCCCTCCTGGTCGCCTGATCACTCTCAGGTCGCGTTCGAGGTTCCCTCGGAGACCGGCTCCGACATCGCCGTGATCGGCTGTGACGGCTCGGGCTTCCGGATGCTCACCGACGACGGAATCAGCAGCGGGCCGGCGTGGTCCCCTGACGGGGACCTGATTGCGTTCGTCTCACAAGGCGAGCCGGGTCGCCTGTGGGCGATCTACCCGAACGGCAGCGGCGTGCGCATCGCGATCGAGACATCGGTGCCCGTGAAGCCCTCGCGCCCCGCGTGGTACCCCGACAACGTCGGCCTCGTCTTCGTCGGGGGGCAAGGAGGGGACAAGGAGGACCTGTATGAGATCACGCTCACAGGGACAGACGAGGCCAACATCACCACTACCGCTGCCTCCGTCGAGGCGGAGCCGAGCGTGGCGCCAGACGGCCATGCGATGGCCTTCTTCTCAGATGCCGGCGGCGACGGCGATCAGGTGTGGGTGATGACCACCGACAACACGTCCGGTCAGATCGGCCACGCCCTGCTGGGTACCTGGCAGCCTGCCTGGTCGCCCTCGAACGACCAGGTCGTGTACGTCTACAACGAAGAGGGCAGGAGCTCCTTGTGGCTGTGGGACTCACGCACGGGGGAGACCTCTCCGCTGCTCGTGGCCGAGGGTCATCAGGGCTTCGAGGGCCCCGACTGGGCCGCCGGATGACGAGCGCCGGCAGTGCTGGGAGCGGTCGCAGCAGACTCCCTCTCGGGTTCGACCGCTGGGCGGTTGTTGGTAGCGACGCCGGTGGGCAGTGGGCAGGACCCCCTGGTGGAAGCCCGGTTTGACTTCACGAACGAGTCGCGGGAGGTGGTTCGCCGTACCGGGGTCAGCGATCTGTGGCATCACCCGTCCGGCGAGTCCGTGAAGGTCGTCCAGGTCCGGCTGGGCCATGCCTCAGCAGCCGAGACTCTGGGCACCTACAGCCACCTCGGCCCGACTCCGAGGACCGCAGGAGGGCTGCCGTCGATGCCGTGCTCGGGGTCTCCCGTGTGTCAGATGTGTCCCAGCGGGAGTACCGAAAGTGCGGGCGTCGAGCCGGACGGATCACCCGGCCGAGGCTACGCTCGGTCGAGCAGACTTCGTTCGCCAACTCTTCGGGGGACCGTGCATCCACGCCGAATCGCTGCACCGGTGGCGGTCATCGTGAGCCTGCTGTGGTCGACATCAGCCACCGCCCTCCCGCCTCCGGTCGTCGTCGCCGAGGTCAACCCCTACCCGCCGTACACCGCCTACGTCTTCCCGGGCTCACACTACGACGACATCTCCCAGACGATCACCATCGTCGACCTGCCGGCGACCGGGTCCTACTTCTGGCAGCAGGCCTTCACCTTGAACGACCCATCGGCGCCGCAGACGGGTGGCTACATCGGCCCGATGCAAAGCGATGGGTCCGGAACCTTGTTGTTCTCCATCTGGGGCGCACTCGGTGCCGAGCCGAGCGATGCACCCGGGAGCTCCTGTCGGACGTTCGACCAGGGCGGCGCGGGCTGGTCCTGTCGCGTCGAGCCCTTCACGCTGGTGCCCGACCACCCTTACGCCGTGTCGGTCAGCCGTGACAGTGAGGTGACCGCGGACGGGACGTGGTGGCGCGGCGCGGTGGTGGATGTCGCGACCGGGTCGACCACCGAGATCGGTCGGATCCTCGTGTCGTCCTCCGCCGCCGGACCGCGCAACCTGGTCTCGTTCACTGAGGAGTTCGGCCCGCACCTGCCGTCGTGCGCGGCGGTGACCCGGGCCGCGGCCCGGTGGGAGGACCCGGTGGCCCAGGGGGGAACCGTGCACCCCACCAACCAGATCTCCGGGTACGGCCCCAACGACGGAGCCCCGTCGGTCGGATGCGGCACGGGACCCACGGGAGGCAGCGATGTCGTCCGGGAGGGCAGCGCCTCGATCCAGACGTTCCGACCGGCGGCGATGGAGAACGACCCGTTCGCGAACGCCACCGAGCTCTGGGGAACGTCGGGAGCGACCGGCGGCTCCAACGAACTGGCCACACACGAGGCCGACGAGCCAGCCCTGCTCCCGCGTCGCCGCGGCGGTGCTTCGGTATGGTGGTCGTGGACCGCCCCGATCACGGGCACGCTCGATGTCGACCTGTCGGGCAGCGGCTTCGACACCCAACTTGCCATCTACTCGGGCGACGACTTGGGCGGCCTCGCCCGGCTGGCGTGTGATGACAACTCGGGCGCCGGACGAACGAGCCGCCTGGTCCGGGTCCCGGTCAAAGCGGGGACGACCTACCGGATCGCCGTCGACGGGAGCCGCGGCGCCGCCGGCCCGATCGCTCTGTCGTGGCAGGCCCGTGAGCAGGTCGAACTCGGTCGTGGGCGACCCCACGGCGACCACCGCGGCTGCGAGCGACCGCACCACGGCCGCTGACGGACTCGGCGGACCGCACGAGGGCTGCCGTCGATGCCGTGCTCGGGGGCTCGCGTGTCACGGGAGTGTCACGGGTGGAGGCGTTGTAGACGTTTCCGCAGGTCAGGGCGGTGGTGACGTTGAGCCAGCTTGTTGGGGGCAACGGACCTGAAGGTCCCCCCCCGGGAACACAGGGTCTCGGGCCGGATCGGACTGCAGGAGTCCTCAATGAGTTCTCAGCGCCCGCGGCGTTCCTCCTCCTTCGTCACACCTCAGCGATACGGTGAACACCATGACCGACGATCGGATCTGGACCGCGGAGGAGCTCGAGCGGCTTTCGCCGGACGAACGGGATCGAATCGTCAAGGAGGGCACCGTCACCGATCTGTCGCAGGTGCCCTCCGACTTCCTCGCCCGCGCTCGGGCCAAGGGTTGCGTGCTCCTCGAGGAGCGCGGGGTCATCACCACGGACGGCTCGTGAACCAACCCCGCCGACGCGTTCGACGGCGGTGCTCCTCGGCCCGATCAGGGCCCGTGAGCGATCGGGGCGTGGCTTGAGCGAAACCCACGGCCTTGCACCGCAAGGGTGACCACACCCGAGGCGACCAGCCCGGCGAGGTTGATCAGCAGCTGGAGGGCGGCCCCGCCGACCTCCCGCCACTCGAGGTAGGCCGTGGCCACCCCCATGTTCGCGACCGCAGGGATGGTGGTGACCGAGACGAGCACGCCGACCAACGCCCCGCTGCGGGCCTCCGTCAGCGACAGCATCCCGACGATCCCCGCCAGCACGGCGACGACGGCCGCCATCCCATCGGGATGCGAGATGAAGGCGGTGAGCTCCCGATCGCTCAGGACGTAGCGCTCGGGTGCCAGGCCCGTCGCCCGGAACACGATCGTCGCGCCGAGCGCCGCCACGCCCGCCGCCACCAGCCCGCCCACCAGCGTGATCGCTGATCGGGCGCTGGCCGGCCGCCGACGCCGCACGATCGACACGCACAGGGCGGCAAGCGGCCCGTACTCCGGGCCGACCACCATCGCGCCCACGATCAGCACGGGTGCATCGAGCAGGATCCCGACCCCTGCGATCACCGCCGCCACGCCGATGAACACGAGGTAGGAGAGCGTGAGGGCCGAATCGCTGCGAGCTCGGGCCTCGAGCTCCTCCCAGATGAGCGCGTTGCTCCCGTGCCCGGGGGCAGCGGCCTCGGCTGCCTCGGCCGCGTCGGACACGGCGGCCTCGACCGCCTCCACGATGATGGCGCCGCGGCGGTGCACCCCGCGGCCCTGCAGCCACTCCACGATGTCGTTGGTCGCCTCGCGCGCCACGTCGCACAGCACCACGTCGCCGGCCGGAGCGATCGAGGCTCCCGGCAGATGGGCGAGGTGGGCCACCCCGGGCGACGCGCCCAGGTGCTCGATGACGGCCGCGGCGTCCCCGCTCGGGACGCTCAGTCGGAGGTGGATCATCCCCTATGAGTACTCGGACGGCCCGGGCGCGACGGCGACCGCGTCGGGCGAATCAGTCCCCAGGGAGGTTGCCCTTGGCGGAGTCGTAGTCCCCGGTGGGTGGGTTCGGGTCGGGTGCGTAGACGAGGTGCACGACGCCGGTCGCGAACGGCGTGGCCGACAACAGGCGCAGGTGCTGCGCGGGAGTGTCATCCTGGAACAGGCGTAGGCCGCCGCCGACGGTCGCAGGGTGCACGAAGAGGTGAAGTTCGTCGACGAGCCCGGCCTGGAGGAGCTGGCGCACGACCGAGGTGGACCCGCTCAGCGCGATCTGCCGGATGGACGGATCGGCCTTGAGCTCGGTCACCGCCTCGACGAGGTCGCCCTGGAGCTGCTCGGAGTTGCGCCAGGTGAGCTGGAGCGGGCTCCTGGAGATGACGATCTTGCGGAGGTCGCCGATCTGCTTCGCGAACTCGGCATCGTCCCCACCTGCGGCCTCTCGCTCGGGCCAGGCCACGGCGAAGCTGTCGTAGGTGACCCGGCCGAAGAGCATGACGTCGGCGTCGTGGGTCTCGCCCACGGCGGCGCCCATCTCCTCGTTGAAGTACGGGAAGTGCCAGCTCCCGACTGCCGGGTCGACGACGCCGTCCAGCGACGTGAAGAGGCTCGCCCTGATCGTGGCCATGGGCTTGGTTGCTCCTGGATCGTTGCGAGAGTCGGCGGTCGACGGGGGCCTCTGTCTACAGCTGCTCAGCTCGGTGCGATGTCCACCCACCAGCCGACGAGCGTCACGGCCCCGGCGGATGGCCTCAGCCGCCGCCCATGGCTGCCGCGGCTCGCTGCTGCATCTCCTCGGCCGGCACGTCCTCGATGTGCGAGGCCAGGTTCCAGCGATGGCCCCAGGGGTCTTCGAGCTGGCCGGTGCGATCGCCGTAGAACTGGTCCTTGACGGGCGAGATCTCCTTGGCCCCTGCCTTGACGGCACGGTTGAAGACGTCGTCGACGTCGTCGACGTAGACGAGCATGGTCACGGGCGAGCCACCGAGGTCGATGGGCGACTTCACGCCCATGTCGGGAAACGCGTCGGACAGCATGATCATCGAGCCGCCGAGCTCGAGCTCCGCGTGGCCGATCTTGCCGTCGGGCATCCGGATGACATCGCCCCGTTGGGTGGCGCCGAAGACGTCCCGGTAGAAGTCGATCGCCGCGGCGGCGCCGTCGATGGCGAGGTAGGGCGAGACCCGCGGGTAGTGGGCGGGGATGGGGTTGACCTTCGACATGCGAACCTCCAACTACGGTGCCCGCCCGGCGAACCTAGGACGGGTGGTGCGAGGGAACAAGGCCCCGCGTGCAGGCGGCCGAGCCGACCAGCGGAGCAGGGGGTACGTTGCGCTGGCGGCCGCGGCTCGCAGCTGGGACGACGGTCTGACCCGCACGGCGCTCTGCCGCCCTGGAAACGACACCTACGGAGGCTGTGATGCTGCTGCCGCAGGCCAACGACCTCGCCAGCTGCAGCACGTCCGCCGGCTTCCAGTTCGTCGTCGCCGGCGGCTGGCACTCCGCGTTGTCGGGGGTGCTGGCCAGCATCGTCTTCGTCGCCATCGTGTTCGTGCTCACGAACGACCCCCAGGCCGAGGATCACCGCCACGCCCGCGGACCGAGCCTGCGCATCCTCTTCGTCACGTTCTTCGTGTTCCTCGTGGCCAGCTTCTTGTGGGCCACCGTGGCCGGCTTCCCGTCCACGATCACCGACAGCGCATCGGGCGATCGCGTGGCCGTCGCCGTACAGCCCGTCCTCGCCGTGCCGGCCGCCTGGCTGCTCAGCGAAGGGGTGGTGCTGCTGTTCTTCGCCATCAGCTCGCTGGTCTATGCCTACGAGCACCACCGAGACCCGTCGGCCGGCGTCTCGACGACCGCCATCCGCTGCTTCCGTCTCATCGCGTGGCTCGCCGCCGTCGAGGTCTGGATCGCGATCGAGACGGCCACCCGCTCCTTGGCCGGGCGCGGGTGGTGGTACAGCCCGACGGGTGTGGCGATCGTGACGCTGCTCTCCGTCCCGTTCCTCTTCGCCGACCGCATCCTGGCGCGAGTCCGGTCGGCCAGCGCAGCCGGCGTCGGGCGGGACGGGACGCTCGGTCGGGCTCTGGGCTTCGTCGGCACCTCTGCGACGATCCTGGTGGTGCTCTTCGCTGCGGTCACCGGCCAACCCGACTCGACGCTGCTGCACGAGGGCAACTGGTGTGGGCAGGGGCTGCCCTGGTGGGCGGCGAGCGCCGCCGTGGCCGTGATGGCGTTCTTCCTCGGCTCGATCGCTGCCCTGGCGAGCGCGCTGCCGCGAGCGGCGACCTCCCGGTGAGCTCTCCGCGCTAGCCGAGGTCCGCGTCGACGCCGGCCGTGCGGACGAGGGAGTCTCGGGCTTCGTCGCGGTCCTTGAGGGCGAAGTCGAAGAACGCCAGCGCGGCGGTGTCGGCCGCCACCGCCTTGGGGCCGACGCGGTAGTCCTCGGAGTGGTTTCCGCCCTCGATGGTCATGAAGAGCTTCGGCGCCTCGGCGGCGTCGTACTCGGCCCTCGCCCGGGCGAGGGGGTACTCGACGTCGGCGGTCCCGTGGATCATCAGGAGCGGGGTGCCCTTGAGGGCATCCGAGTACGTGCCGTCGCCACCTCGTGGTGAACGACCTTCCCCACGGCATCGGTCGCGTCGAGACCCACCCGGAGCAGGCGCCTCTTGCCGGGCCGGGCCGTTGCGAGCGCTCGAGAGTGAAGATCCTGCTCCGACGTGCCGAGAACCATGGGATGGCAACGTGGACCAAGAAGATCAGCAAGGCCGCTGAGGAGCACCTGCAGGCGGGCGAGGCGGTCGTGGCCGGGGTGTTCCTCCAGCCGCCTGGCACAATGGGCCAGGCTGTGGGCCGAGGCGTCGGCGGACTCATCGGCAAGGCCGTGGTCGCGAAGATGCAGGGCTCCGGCGACGACGGAGGGCTCGTCACCGACTCGGGCACCGCTGCCACCTTTCCCAAGGAGCCGACCGTGATCGGGCTCACCGATCAGCGCTTGCTGGTGTTCGGCTACGGCGCGATCGGCGGCAAGCCAAAGGGCCTGCTCCGGACGCTGCCGGTCAGCGACCTCGTGTCGGTCACGCTCGAGAAGCAGAAGGCGACCTCGAGCTTCGTGTTGCACTTCAACGACGGCACCAGCGCCGTCTTCGAGGCGCCCCGCATGGCGAACGACCCTGAGGCGTTCGCCGCTGCCGTCAACGGCGGCTGATCCTCCACCCGACCGGGTGA
>DAIQBC010000003.1:0-7764 GCA_036781345.1 Acidimicrobiales bacterium
GAACCCCCATCCCGTCGAACTCCTCCGCTTCAATACGTGCGGCTCCGTCGATGACGGAAAGTCCACGCTCATCGGGCGCCTGCTCTACGACACGAAGTCGCTGATGGAGGATCAGATCGAGGCGCTGGAACGCTCCGCCGACATCACCGGCGGCGGGCAGATCAATCTCGCCAACCTCACCGACGGCCTGCGCGCCGAGCGCGAGCAGGGGATCACCATCGACGTGGCCTACCGCTACTTCGCCACGCCGAAGCGCAAGTTCATCATCGCCGACACCCCTGGTCACACCCAGTACACGCGGAACATGGTCACTGGCGCGTCGACGGCCGACCTCGCCATCATCCTCATCGATGCGCGCAAGGGCGTGCTCGAGCAGTCGCGGCGGCACGCGTTCATCGCGTCGCTGCTCGGCATCCCGCACCTCGTGCTCTGCGTCAACAAGATGGACCTCGTCGATTGGGACGAGGCCCGGTTCGAGGAGATCAAGGCGGAGTTCCGGGCCTTCGCGATGAAGCTCGACGTCAGCGACCTCACCTTCATCCCCGTGTCGGCCCTCCACGGCGACAACGTGGTCGACCGGTCGGCCAACATGCCCTGGTACGAGGGCGGTGCTCTGCTGCACCACCTCGAGGAGGTGCACATCGCGTCCGACCGGAACCTCATCGACGCCCGCTTCCCCGTGCAGTATGTCATCCGGCCCCAGAACCAGACTGACCAAAGCACCCACGACTACCGCGGGTACGCCGGCCAGGTGGCAGGTGGGGTCTTCAAGCGGGGCGACGAGGTGGTGGTGCTGCCCTCGGGCTTCACGTCGACCATCGCTGCGATCGACACAGCTGATGGTCCGGTGGAGGAGGCCTTCTCCCCGATGTCGGTCACCCTGCGCCTGGCTGACGCGATCGACGTCAGCCGCGGCGACATGATCGCGCGACGCAAGAACCAGCCCCACGTGGGTCAGGACGTGGAGGCGATGGTGTGCTGGATGTCCGACAACACCTGGCTGCGCCCAGGCGCCAAGCTCGCCATCAAGCACACCACCCGCTGGGCCCGGGTGCTCATCAAAGATCTCCAGTACATGCTCGACATCAACACGCTGCACCGGCACGAGGGAGCGAGCAGCCTCGCTCTCAACGAGATCGGCCGCGTGGCGATGCGCACCACCACCCCGCTCTTCTACGACGAGTACCGCCGGAACCGCGCCACCGGGAGCTTCATCCTCGTGGACGAGGCCAGCAACACCACCGTGGCCGCGGGCATGCTCCTCGCCCCCGGCGAATGACGAGCGCCAACGTCACCTGGCACCCTGGCCACGTCGAGCGTGCCGCCCGGCCCTTCGTAGGTGCGACGATCTGGTTCACGGGCCTGTCCGGGTCCGGGAAGTCGACGGTGGCGGCAGCCTGCGAGGCGCGGCTCGTCGCCTCCGACCGCCCCGCCTACGTGCTCGACGGCGACAACATCCGCCACGGCCTCAACGGCGACCTCGGCTTCACCGCAGCGGACCGCGCGGAGAACGTGCGGCGGGTCGGGCACGTCGCACGCCTGCTGGCTGATGCTGGTGTCGTGGCCCTCGTGCCGTTGATCAGCCCCTACCGGGCCGACCGAGACCTGGTGCGGGAGCTGCACACGACGGCGGACCTTCCCTTCTTCGAGGTCTTCGTCGACACGCCCATCGAGCTCTGCGAGCAGCGCGACCCGAAGGGCCTGTACGCGAAGGCGCGAGCCGGCGAGATCACCGGCTTCACCGGCGTCGACGACCCCTATGAAGCGCCCGTGGATCCCGAGCTGGTGCTGACTCCCACCGACGGCGATCCCGAGGCGATGGCCGCCCGGGTCGTCCGCCTGCTGTCCTAGCGCGCCAACGGCTTGTACTTGAGGCGGTGCGGCTGATCGGCCGCGGCCCCCAGCTCCTTGTGCCGCCAGTCCTCGTACTCGCTGAAGTTGCCCTCGAACCACCGCACCTGGCTGTCGCCCTCGAAGGCGAGGATGTGGGTCGCGATGCGGTCGAGGAACCACCGGTCGTGGCTGATCACCACCGCACAGCCGGCGAAGGCGTCGAGAGCGTCCTCGAGAGCGCGGAGCGTGTCGACGTCCAGGTCGTTGGTGGGCTCGTCCAGGAGGAGGAGGTTGGCTCCCTGCTTCAGCATCTTGGCCAGCAGCACGCGATTGCGCTCGCCTCCCGAGAGCAGCCCCACCTTCTTCTGCTGGTCAGAGCCCTTGAAGTTGAAGTTGCTGACGTAGGCGCGACCGTTCACCTCGCGATTGCCGATCTTCATGAACTCGACGTCGCCGGTGATCTCCTCGTAGACGGTTGCCTCGGGGTCGAGGCTCTCCCGGCTCTGGTCGACATAGGCGAGGTCGACGGTGTCGCCCACCCGAAAGGAGCCTGCGTCGGGCTGCTCCTGGCCGGTGATCATGCGGAACAGGGTTGTCTTACCGGCACCGTTGGGCCCGATCACGCCGACGATGCCGGCCGGGGGCAGCGTGAAGGTGAGGTCCTCCACCAAGAGTCGATCCCCGTAGCCCTTGGACACGTGGTCGGCCTCGATGACCACACCGCCGAGACGACGCCCTGCCGGCAGCTGGATCTGCAGACGGTCCTGACCGCGCTCGGCCTCCTCGGCTTCGGCCCGCAGCTTGTCGTAGGCGGCCAGGCGGGCCTTGCCCTTGGCCTGCCGGGCCTTGGGAGCCATGCGGACCCACTCCAGCTCACGCTCGAGGGTGCGGCGACGAGTGGAGTCGCTCTTCTCCTCAGCGTCGAGGCGGGCCTGCTTCTGCTCCAGCCAGCTCGAGTAGTTGCCCTCGAAGGGGTGTCCCTTGCCTCGCTCCAGCTCGAGGATCCAGCGAGCAACGTTGTCGAGGAAGTAGCGGTCGTGGGTGATGGCCACCACCGTGCCGGGGTAATCGCGCAGCGTGCGCTCGAGCCACGCCACCGACTCCGCATCGAGGTGGTTGGTGGGCTCATCGAGCAGGAGCAGGTCGGGTTTCGACAGGAGCAGGCGGCACAGCGCAACCCGGCGCTTCTCGCCGCCGGACAGGGTGGCGACGGCTGCCTCGGCGGGGGGGAGGCGCAAGGCGTCCATGGCGATCTCGATCTGACGGTCGAGATCGCCCGCCCCCGCCGCCTGGATCCGCGCCTCGAGCTCGGCTTGTTCGGCCCCGATCTTGTCGTAGTCGGCGTCGGGGTCTGCATAGCGAGCGAGCACGGCGTCGTAGCGCTCCAGCAGCCCGGCCACCTCGGCCACGCCGTCCATCACGTTGCCCTTCACGTCCTTGCTCTCGTCGAGCTGAGGCTCCTGCTCCAGGAGCCCGACGGTGAAGCCGGGGGAGAGGCGGGCTTCGCCCGTGAACCCGTCGTCGAGCCCCGCCATGATCCGCAGGAGCGAGGACTTGCCCGAGCCGTTCGGGCCGATCACCCCGATCTTGGCGCCCGGGTAGAACGCGAGGGTGATGTCCTTGAGGACCTCACGGTCGGGTGGGTGGAACCGGCTCACCTTCCGCATCGTGAAGATGAACTGGGCGGCGTTGCTCATGAGGGCCGACGCTATCGGCCGGCGGTCGCTGCCAGTCGCGCCTAGCGAACGCGGATGGCCAGCAGTGAGGGCAGCGACACCACATGGTCGACGTCGCCGGCCACGATCCAGGCCGACCTCGTCGTGCAGGACAGCAGGGTGCCCTCGATGGCACCGGCGAGCGTCCGAGCCGCCACCTCGGCGCCCACCAAGGCGCGAAGCTCGTGCAGGGTCACGCCTTCGGTGCTCTCGGGTGCTCGCATCGCCCACATGGGAGGCCTCCATCTGCCGATGGCTCGGAAGCAACGGGTCTACGTCGACCGCTCGCCCAGGTGGTGGATGCCGCGCCGGTACGCTCACAGCCGTGGCTGACGATCCCTCCTCCCACGACGAGCTGCTGCCGAACGCGCTCGGCCCGAACGCCTGGCTCGTCGACGAGATGCACGAGCAGTACCTGGCCGATCCAAGCTCCGTGAGCGAGAGCTGGCAGGACTTCTTCGCCGACTACCGCCGCGACGCCGCCGCGTCGCCCGCCCCTGTGGCGGCTGTGACGACCCCGTCCCCCGCCGGGGCGCCCGCGCCCGGCCCGGCGAGCGTCCCGGTCGCGGCGCAGGGGGAGGCCATCCGCGGGGCCGCCGCCCGCATCGTCGCCAACATGGAGGCCAGTCTCGAGGTCCCCACCGCGACCAGCTTCCGCAGCGTCCCGGCCAAGCTGCTGGAGGTCAACCGGCGCGTCATCAACGGGTACCTGGGCCGCACCCGCGGCGGCAAGGTGTCCTTCACGCACCTCATCGGCTTCGCGGTGGTGCGGGCCATCCACGACAGGGTGCCGGTGATGAACTCGGCCTACCTTGCCGATGGCGAGGGCAAGCCGCGTGTGCTCCGTCATGAGCACGTGAGCCTGGGCATTGCCGTCGACATGGAGAAGAGCGACGGCAGCCGCACCCTCCTCGTGCCGGTCGTGCGGGACGCCGACACGCTCGACTTCCGCGGGTTCTGGGGCGCCTACGAGGAGCTCATCCGCAAGGTCCGGTCCAACAAGCTGAGCCCGGACGACTTCAGCGGCGTCACCGTGAGCCTCACCAACCCCGGCACCATCGGCACGCAGCAGTCCGTGCCCCGGCTCATGCCGGGCCAAGGCCTCATCGTGGGCGTCGGCAGCCTCGACTACCCCACGGAGTGGAAGGCGGCCGACCCCGTCACGCTGGCCGACCTCGGGGTGTCGAAGGTCATCACGATCAGCTCCACCTACGACCACCGCATCATCCAGGGCGCCGAATCCGGTCTCTTCCTCAAGCGGGTCGAGGAGCTGCTGCTCGGAGTCGACGGGTTCTACGACGAGGTGTTCCATGCCCTCGGCGTGCCCTATGAGGCGGTGCAGTGGCGCCGTGACATCAACCCCATCGACCGCGAGCAGACGATGCTCGAGAAGCAGATGGCAGTGGCCAACCTCATCCGGGTGCACAGGGTGCGTGGGCACCTCATCGCCGACCTCGATCCGCTCCGGTGGAAGGAACCGGACATGCCCACCGAGCTGGACCCAGCCACCTACGGGCTCACGATCTGGGACCTCGACCGCGAGTTCCTCACCGGCGGACTGGGTGGGCGCGAGCGCATGGCTCTCGGCGACGCCCTCCACGTGCTGCGTGACGCGTACTGCCGCACCATCGGCATCGAGTACATGCACATCCAGGATCCGGACGAGCAACGCTGGATCCAGCAGCAGGTGGAGGGGGTAGCTCCCGAGCTGGCCCTCGATGACCAGCGCTACATCCTCGAACGCTTGAATGCGGCCGAGGCCTTCGAGCGGTTCCTCGCCACCAAGTACGTCGGGCAGAAGCGCTTCGGCCTCGAGGGGGCCGAAGCGGCCATCCCGATCCTCGACGCCATCCTCGAGGCGGCCGCCGACGCCGAGCTCGACGGCGCCGTCATGGGCATGCCCCATCGGGGTCGGCTCAACGTGCTCACCAACATCGTGGGCAAGAGCTACGACCAGCTCTTCAAGGAGTTCGAGGGCCAGATCGACCCGGAGTCGATGCAGGGATCGGGCGACGTGAAGTACCACCTCGGGCAGGTCGGAAAGTTCGTGGCCCGCTCGGGCAAGGACATCACCGTGGAGCTGGCCGCCAACCCCAGCCACCTGGAGGCGGTCGACCCCGTTGTCGTGGGCATGGTGCGGGCCAAGCAGGACGCCATCAACGACCCGGAGCGCTTCTCCGTGCTGCCCATCCTCATGCACGGCGACGCCGCCTTCGCCGGCCAGGGCGTGGTGGCCGAGACGCTCAACATGAGCGACATCAAGGGCTACCGGGTGGGCGGCACGATCCACGTCGTGGTCAACAACCAGATCGGCTTCACCACCACACCCGAGTCGGCCCGGACCGGCTACTACTCGACCGACGTGGCCAAGATCATCCAGGCGCCGATCTTCCACGTGAACGGCGACGATCCCGAGGCGTGCGTGCGGGTGGCGCGGCTGGCCTTCGCCTACCGCCAGCGGTTCCACAAGGACGTCGTCATCGACATGGTCTGCTACCGGCGGCAGGGGCACAACGAGGGCGACGACCCCAGCTACACGCAGCCGCTCATGTACGCCAAGATCGACGAGCGCCGCTCGGTGCGCAAGCTCTTCACCGAGTCGCTCGTGAAGCGGGGCCAGCTGTCCCTGGAGGAGGCCGAGCAGGCGCTCGACGACTTCCAGCAGCGCCTGCAGACCGCGCTCGACGAGACCCGCCAGACCGCCCCCGCTGGTGAGGTGCGGGCCAAGGAGCCCCCACCGCCCATCGGGGTGCTGCCGCACGTGGAGACGGGCGTGGCCCGCGACGTGCTCGACGGCGTCTACTCGGCCCTGTCCACCACGCCCGACACCTTCCAGGTGCACCCCAAGCTGCGCAAGCAGTTCGAGGCGCGCGACAAGATGTGGGCCGACGGCGAGGTCGACTGGGCGCTCGCCGAGGCCATGGCCTACGGCTCGCTGCTGGCGGAGGGAACCGACCTGCGGATCGCCGGGCAGGACACCCGGCGGGGCACCTTCAGCCACCGCCACGCCGTGCTCATCGACCACACCAACGGCGACGAGTGGGCGCCCCTGGCCCACGTGGGCCCCGAGCAGGGCAAGTTCTGGATCTACGACTCGCTGCTGTCGGAGTACGCCGCCCTCGGCTTCGAGTACGGCTACTCGGTGGTGGCCAAGGACTCGCTCGTGATCTGGGAGGCGCAGTTCGGCGACTTCTGGAACGGCGCCTCCACCATCGTCGACCAGTTCGTGGTGGCGGCCGAGGACAAGTGGAACCAGACCGCCGGGCTCGTGATGTACCTGCCCCACGGCTACGAGGGGCAGGGCCCGGAGCACTCCTCGGCGCGCGTCGAGCGCTTCCTCACGCTGTGCGCCGAGGACAACATCCAGGTGGCCACCTGCACCCAGGCCTCGCAGGTCTTCCACCTCGTGCGTCGCCAGGTCCGGCGCGCCGTCCGCAAGCCGCTCGTGATCTTCACACCGAAGTCGCTCCTGCGGGCCAAGTCGATGCGCTCACCGGTCAGCGAGCTCCTCGGGGGCCACTTCCGCGAGACGATCGACGACGCAGGGGTGGCCGACCGGGCCGCCGTGCGCCGCATCGTGCTCGCGGCCGGCAAGGTCGGTCACGAGGCGATCGCAGCACGTGACGCGGCGGGCGCGCCGGTCGCGGTGGTGCGGGTCGACCAGCTCTACCCGTGGCCCTACGACCAGCTCGACGAGATCGTCGCCGGCTACCCCGGCGCCACCGACCTCGTGTGGCTCCAGGAGGAGCCCGAGAACATGGGGCCGTGGAGCTTCGTCAAGGGTCGCCTCTACGAGCGCTTCGACACCACCCACACGATCCACCGGGTGTCGCGGCACGAGTCCGGCAGCCCCGCCACCGGCTCCCACGCCGTCCACGCCCAGGAGCAAGCCCAGCTCCTCGCCGCCGCCCTCGCGATCTAAGCCGTCACCCCGGCAGCCTGTGGCAGACGTACCAGAACGGTACGGATTCGCCACAAGCTGCGGCAGTGAGGGGCGGGGGTCAGGTCAGGTGACGGGGAAGCCGACGGCCTCGGCGAGCTGATCGAGGGCAACGGCGGGGTCGACGACCTTGATCGTGACCATGCCCATGGCCGCAGCGGGCTTGAGGTTCACGCCGAGGTCGTCGAGGAACACGGCTTCGTGCGGTTCGACCTCGCAGAGCTCGCAGGCCAGCTCGTAGAAGCGCGGGTCGGGCTTGCGGACCCCGACCTTGCT
>DAIQBC010000003.1:7864-26123 GCA_036781345.1 Acidimicrobiales bacterium
GCTCGCAGGCCAGCTCGTAGAAGCGCGGGTCGGGCTTGCGGACCCCGACCTTGCTCGACTCGACGACGTGGTGGAACAGCGCCAGCGCGTCGTAGCGACCCCCGGCGACCATCCGCTGCGCGACGTCCTCGAAGGTCACCCAGTTGTTGGTGAGGCAGGCCGTGACCAGACGCTCGCGACATCGGCGGACCGCCTCCACCATGGCCGGTCGGATCTCGCCCGCCAGGAGCGGCATCAGCTCGCGCGCCGCCACGACGTGGCCTCGCTCGAAGCACTCGGCCTCGAAGCGGTCGCAGAACTCGTCGAAGGTCACCTCGCTCCGCTCGAAGCGCGCCCACGCGTTGGTGTCGGGGTTGGTGGAGTTGACCGTGCGGATGAGGTCGCGCGGGAGCCCGTTGCGGTCCTCGTAGCCGTTGAAGGCCTCGAAGGGGCTCGACAGGATGACGCCGCCGAAGTCGAAGAAGGCCGCTCGGATCGCCATGGCCCTCGTCAGCCGTTGAGGAGGTCCTTCGACAGGGCCTCCCACATGTCGGTGCTGAGCTGGAGCGATGTCACGTCGATGCGCTCGTCGTCGCCGTGGAACATCATGCCGTAGTCCTCGAAGGACAGCTCGGTGGAGAACAGCCCGAAGCCGTAGGAGGTGGTGCCCAGGCGCCGGAAGAACCGCGCGTCGGTGGCGCCGACCGTCATGAAGGGAACGATCTTGGAGCCCGCGTAGAAGGCCTGCGTGACTCGGGCCAACGAGTCCCACAGCGGCGTGTCCATCGGCGACGCTGTCGATGGGTCGTCCTGCGAGGCCACCAGCTCCACCTTTGGCGCGAGGTCGCCGAGCGCCTCGTCGAGCATCCTCCGCACCTCCACCGTGCCGTGCCCGGGGAGTGTCCGAATGTCGATCTGGAGATCGACCCGATCCGGGATCACGTTGATCTTGGTCCCGCCGTGGGCGATGGTGGGCGCGAACGTCGTGTGGGTGCAGGCGTGGAACTGCCGGGCCATGCCCACCGGGAGGGTGTCACAGGCGCCCATGAAGGCGTCGGGGTCCAGCAGGGGCCCCACGAGCTCCTCCGGGTAGTCCATGCCCTCGAGGAACTGTCGCCAGATGGCGTGGATCTCGGTGCGGGGCTCGTACTCGGCGACGCGCTGTACGACCGCGGCGGCCGTGACGAGGGCGTTGTCGGTCTTGTAGGGCTGGGAGCCGTGACCGGGGGTGCCGACCACCCTCAGCTGGGCCCAGTGGCTGCCCTTCTCTGCGACGATCACCGGCAGCTTGAGGCCGGTGGGGCTCGGGATCGGGATGCCCCCGGACTCGGTGACGACGTAGTCGGCTCGGATGGCGTCGGGCTCATGCTCGACGAGGTGGCCGGCCCCGAGAGAGCCGAGCGCCTCCTCGTCGGCCACCGCGAGGTACACGAGGGTGCCCGCCGGCCGGAACCCTCGGCGGGCGAGGCGCTTCATGGCCACAGCCATCGAGGCGGTGAGGTTCAGCATGTCGACCGCGCCCCGTCCCCACACCTCGCCGTCGATGAGCTCGCCCCCGAATGGGTCGTGACGCCAGCCGTCGGGGTTCACGGGCACCACGTCGGTGTGGCCCATGAGCAGGAGGGTGGGCGCCTTCGGGTCGCTTCCCTCGATGCGCGTGACGAGGCTCGTGCGTCCCGGCGCGGGCTCGTAGCGCTCGAGCTCGAGGCCGTCCCCTTCGAGATAGGACGACAGGAGATCGGCACTGCGCGTCTCCTGACCAGACGCCTCGGTGCCATCGTTCACGCACGCGTTGCGGATGAGGTGCTGCAGGAGATCGGTGACCTCGTCAGTCATGGGCGCCGACACTACGCGGCGCTCGCGCTGTGCATCGGCGCGAATCTGTTGCAACATCCCACGGTGCACCACACGCCTCTGATTGACTTGCAATCCGGATGACCGTCAAGCACGTCGTCGTCGACGGATCGAACCTCGCGACAGAGGGACGCACCTTGCCGAGCCTGCAACAGCTCGATGAGGCAGTGCGCGCGTTCCTGCACGAGTTCGCGCCCACCACCGTCACCGTCGTCGTCGACGCGAGCTTCCCCAACCGCATCAGCGAGGCCGAGCGCGCCACCTTCGAAGACGCGGTCAGTGCCGGCGAGGTGATCTCCCCGCCGGCAGGAGTGATCGGACGGGGCGACGCGTTCCTGTTGCAGATCGCGGACCGGGCCGACGCGGTGGTCCTGTCCAACGACTCCTTCCAGGAGTTCCACGGGCAGTACGGCTGGCTGTTCGACCAGGGCCGCCTCGTCGGCGGCAAGCCTGTGCCGCATGTCGGCTGGGTGTTCATGGAACGCTCGCCGGTGCGCGGTCCTCTGAGCCGTCGGTCGGTGAGCGACGCCAAGAAGGAAGCCAAGAAGGCCACCGCGAGCCCAGCCGCGTCTCCTCCGGCCCACAAGGCGAGCGCGAGCGGACCGCCCCGGAACGCCAAGTCGTCGAGTCGCGGAGGCCGAGGTCGGGGTGCCACGCCCGAGGCGGCACCGGCCAAGAAGGCCGCGCTGGCTGCGCCGCCCGCCGGCGAGGCGGGGTCAGGGCGACGCCGCGGGTCGGGTGGTGGCGGCGAGGTCAAGCCGTACAACGAAGCGCTGGCGTTCATCGAGTTCGTCTCCGCCCACCCGGTGGGCTCGACGGTCGTCGGGGAGGTCGAGCGCTTCTCCTCCCACGGCGCCTACGTCTTCGTCGAAGGCACCCGGTGCTATCTCCCGCTCAAGAGCCTTGGCGACCCCGCCCCGCGCAGCGCGCGCGAGGTGCTGAGCTTCGGCACGTCCTACACGTTCGTGGTCCATGGGTTCGATACGCCCCGACGTGGCGTCGACCTGACCATGCCAGGTGTCGAGAGCGGGGCCGCGGCACATCGCGTGGCTGCGCGCTCGGCAAGTGATCCCGTACAACCGACAGAGGAGGAACGGGTGGCAGCAGCAAAGAAGAAGACGGCAGCTAGGAAGGCTCCGGCCAAGAAGAAGGCCGCAGCCAAGAAGGCTCCCGCCAAGAAGAAGGCGGTCGCCAGGAAGGCTCCGGCCAAGAAGAAGGCCGCAGCCAAGAAGGCTCCCGCCAAGAAGAAGACGGCAGCTAGGAAGGCTCCCGCCAAGAAGAAGGCCGCAGCCAAGAAGGCTCCGGCCAAGAAGAAGGCTCCGGCCAAGAAGAAGGCTCCGGCCAAGAAGAAGGCTGCAGCCAAGCGGGCGCCTGCCCGCAAGGCCGCGAAGTCAACCAAGAAGCGCTGACCGGATCCCCTACGGGAACCGGAGTGCCGCCTGCGCCGAGGGGGGCCGGTCCGACTCGTTCGGCCCACCCCCACTCGGTCAGGCGGGACTGGCTCGGGCGGTAGCGTCCGAGGTCGTGCGGCTCGTGACCTGGAACGTGAACTCCTTGAAGGCTCGCCTCGAGCGGGTGGAGGAGTGGCTTGTGGCGTGCCAGCCAGACGTGGTCTGCATGCAGGAGACCAAGCTGGCCGACACGGCGTTCCCGGCAATGGCGTTCTCCGCCCTGGGCTACGAGAGCGCGCACCACGGCGAGGGTCGCTGGAACGGCGTGTCGATCCTCAGTCGCGTGGGGCTCGACGAGGTCGTAGCCGGTTTCGCCGATGGCCAGCCCGACGATCCCGAGGCAAGGCTCCTCACCGCTACGTGTGGCGGGGTGAGGGTGATGAGCGCGTACGTGCCCAACGGGCGTGCCCTCGACCAGGAGCACTACCAGTACAAGCTCAGCTGGCTCGACCGGCTGGTCGGACACCTCGATGCCACCGCCCAGCCCGGCGCACCGGTGGCCGTGTGCGGCGACTTCAACATCGCCCCCGCCGATCGGGATGTGTGGGACCCTGACGCACTGGCGGGAGCCACCCATGTCAGCGAACCCGAACGGGCAGCCCTCCAACGCCTTCTCGACTGGGGCCTCACCGATGTCTTCCGCGACTGCTACCCCCACGTCGACCACCTCTTCTCCTGGTGGGACTACCGGGCCGGCAACTTCCACAAGGGGATCGGCATGCGCATCGACCTCGTGCTCGGTTCCGCGCCGCTGGCAGCACGGGTGCGCTGGGCGCTCATCGATCGGAACGCCCGCAAGGGCAAGCAGCCATCCGACCACGCTCCCGTGGTGATCGATCTCGAGGATGAGGCGTGACGCCGGACGAGGCGGGGCAACCGGCCCGCTCGCCGGGTACTTCGGGGTGGGCCAAGCGGATCCAGGAGCTCCGCGAGATCGAGCCCTCACCGCGCCGCGTGGCGCTCTTCCGGGTGGCCGACGCCATCCGTGACGTGTTGCATCGCATGGTGCAGACGACCGCTCCGATCGACGTGATCGAGGCGGCCGCGGCCGATGTCGAGGCGGCCGCCGAGCGCTTCAGCACCTTCCCGAGCAAGTCCATGTACGAGGGCTTCGCCGAGGCCGCCAACGCCGGTGAGCCCTTCGGCTTCTTCGACCACAGCCCCATGCTTGGCAAGGCCAATCCTCTGGCACCCCCCATCCGGCTGTGGCTGGACGGCGACCGCATCCTTGGCACTGCCGCGTTCGGCGCGGCCTACGAGGGTCCGCCAGGGTGCGTCCACGGTGGGTACATCGCCGCCGCCTTCGATGAGGTCCTCGGCTCGACGCAGTCGCTGTCGGGCAGTCCCGGCATGACCGGACGGCTCACGGTCCACTACCGAAGCCCTACCCCGCTGGAAACCGATCTGCAGTTCGAGGGATGGATCGAACGGGTGGACGGGCGGAAGATCTTCACCCGTGGCGAGCTGCGGGCGGGCGAGGTGCTGTGCGCGGAGGCGGAAGGCCTGTTCATCTCGATCGACCTCACGAAGTTCGCCCACATGAAGGCGGAGCGTGACCGGCTCCAGGCTGACGACCTCGCACCAGGCCGCTAGCTGCGGGCCACGAATGCCTCGACGATCGGGACCTCGTCGATGAGGTGCTCCCGCAACCCGGACACGATCGCCCCCTCGACCGCACCGGCGACCAGCAGCGCCCTGACGCGCAGGTCGCCCTGGCCGCGGCGACGGCAGCCTCCTGCCACGGTGTCGAAGCGGTACGAGCCTTCGCAACGAAACCGGTCGGCATAGTGGTCGGGGATCATCGTGAAGGTGGCACTGCGGTCGGCGAGGTCGTGGACCGACCGCTCCACCCAGGTGAGGCGACCGGGATCGATCACCGCGCGAGCGGCCGCTGACAGCTCACCGCCGAACCGGTAGCGCACCCGTAGCACCACCAGATCGCCGTCCACCTGGTGGTCCACCACCTGCGGTCGGGACAGCTTCGGCAGCCCGTCGAACGAGCCGTACAGGGCCGGGTCGGCGTAGGCGCGGGCCACGGCGTCGACATCGCCGGTGAATCGCTGCTCGATGTTGAACCTCACCGCTCACCTCCGGCTTCGGCGGGTGACGAGAGTGCTCCCAGCATCGCGTCACCGAGACGGCGGGCGAGGATCGGCCCGACACCCCGCACCGCCCCGAGCTCATCGAGATCCCGGGGCTGGGCCGCCACCACGCGGCGGAGCACGTGGTCGGGCAGAACCCCCTCCGGCTCGATGCGCGCCGCCCGAGCGGCCGCATCTCTCCACTGGCGCAGGGCCACCAGCTCTGGGGCGGGGCTGAAGCGCCGGGCGTGGAGCGCCTCTCGCTCGTGGGCCACCGCCTCTGCCCAGTCGTCCACGGGCGGTGTGATCACGCCGCGGTCCAAGGGGGCGGGTGCAGCCGCGGCGCGCTGCACCAGCGGGTTGAGCAGGGGCGACCGGTGGCGATCGACCACCCGACTGGCGAAGGTGCGTTGCTCGGCCCAAGTGATGCGGAGCTGGCGCTGGGCCCGGGTCATGGCCACGTAGAGCAGCCGGGCCTCCTCGGCCCGCGCCGCAGGGGTGCGGGCGTGGACGATGGGCACGTAGCCGTCCTCGGCACCTGCGATGTGCACCGTGGCCCACTCGAGCCCCTTGGCGGCGTGGAACGTGGCGACGTCGACCGCGTCGCGTCCCGGCCCCGATGCGTCGCCCTCTGACTGGACGGTGGCCGTGAGCCAGCTGCTGAAGGTGTCGGCCCGACCTACTGGATCGAGGCGGAGGTAGTCGCGGCCCATGCGAAGCAGTGCACCCAGCGCGGCACGCTCGTCAGCCTGCCGATCGAGACCGGCGGCCAGCGCATCGGTGTCGTCCGAGCGAAGGTCGATCTCGTGGTCGTCGGCGTCCTGGCGTGCGTCGAGCCGGAGCTCGAGGTCGGCGAGTGCGGTGCCGAGGGGGACAGCGGTGATCCGCAGGTCGCGGAGCGCCCGTCGCACATCGGCACGATCGAGGAAGGCTGCACCTCCGCGCACCCGGTGCGGGATGCCGGCCCCGCGCAGCGCTTCGGCGATGAGGTGGGTCTGCGCATGCGTGCGCACGAGCACTGCCTGCTCCGACCAGGGCCGACCGGGGGCGCGGGCCAGACGGACGGCTCGGGCGATGGCGATGGCCTCGGCTCGGTCGGTGGGGTAGCCTTGGAGGTGCGCGGGAGCGCCGGCGGCCCGGGTGGCCTCCACTGCACGAGCTGGCTGCCGGGCGCCGCGCAGCACCGCGGCCGCGCCGTCGAGGATCTCCGGCGTGGAGCGGTAGCTGCGGTCGAGCTCGATCACCTCCGCAGGGGGCCACCACCGGTGGATGTCGAGCAGGAAGCCGGCATCGGCGCCGTTCCAGCCGTAGATCGCCTGCTGTGGATCGCCGACCGCCGTGATGTCGTAGCGGTCGCCTCGCCATGCCTCCAGCAAGCGGAACTGCAGCGGGTTGACGTCTTGCAGCTCGTCGACGAACAGATGACGGAACCGCCATCGCTGCGAGGCGGCGAAGGCGGGGTCCTCCTCGAGGGCTCGGGCTACCAGCGCCAGCAGGTCATCGAAGTCGACGAGGCCGCCGCGGTGCTTGCGCAGCTCGTAGGCCGCGTAGGCCTCCGCCACCAACGACGGCTTCACGGCCGGCTTGCGGGCGGCCCGGCCGACGGCCGCGGTGTAGTCGTCGGGTGTGATCATGCGGGCCTTGGCCCACTCGATCTCCGTGGCCAGGTCGGCGGCCACCGTTCGCTTGTCCTTACCCGGAACGGTGGGGGCCAGCTCGCTGAGCAGGCGGCCCTTGCGGTCGAGCAGCGTGAGAGGGGTACGACCCTGGTCGGCCCAACGTGTGCGCAGCGCACCCCACGCCACAGCGTGGAAGGTGCCTGTGGTGACGTCGCCCCGAAGGCCGAGGCGGCGGAGACGGTCGTCGAGCTCGCCGGCGGCCTTGCGGGTGAAGGTCAGGGCCAGGACGTGCCTCGGGTCGGCCTCGCCTGCGGCCACCCGGTGCGCGATGCGGCGGGTGAGGACACGCGTCTTGCCGGAGCCCGCTGGGGCCAGGACCACCAGCGGCATGGCCGTGGAGGTCACGGCAGCCCGCTGGGCGGCGTCGAGCCCCTCGAGGAGCGCCTCGGGATCCATCGTGCTGCGACCCTACGCTGAGGCCATGGTGGATGTGCCGATCGAGCGGTTCGAGGAGCTCGTGGCCGATGCCCTCGATGAGATCCCCGATGACCTCTGGAGCATGGTCGACAACGTGGCGGTGATGGTGCAGGAGGGCACTCCCGGGTCGGGGCTCCTCGGCCTGTACCACGGTGTGCCGCTCACCAAGCGAGACGCCGGCTACGGCGGCATGGTGATGCCCGACCGGATCAGCATCTTCCGGCTCCCGATCCTGGCGCGGTGCGCGACCGAGGCCGAGGTGGTCCGACAGGTGCGGGTGACGGTGATCCACGAGGTCGCCCACCACTTCGGCATCGGTGACGCAAGGCTCCACGAGCTCGGTTGGGCGTAGGGGTTACGCTGCCCCGGTGCCCTTCTCGAACAAGTTGTTGAACCAGGGTGAGGAGGTTGCCCTCGCCCTCCACCCGCATTGGGTGTTCTTCCTCAGGTCGGGTCTGGCCCTCTTCGCGTCGCTGGCACTGGGCATCTTCATGCTCGCCAAGGGCTGGGAGGGGGTGTCGCTGGCCGTGGCGGGGGTGCTGGTGCTGGTGTCCCTGGCCTGGATCGGCATCACCTACGCATCGTGGGCCACGACCAACTTCGTCATCACCTCCGACCGCCTCATCTACCGCCACGGCGTGCTGTCCAAGCGGGGCATCGAGATCCCGCTCGAGCGGGTCAACACCGTGTTCTTCAGCCAGACGATCCTCGAGCGCATGGTCGGCTCGGGCGACCTCGTGATCGAGTCGGCCGGCGAGAAGGGTTCCGAGTCGTTCTCGAACGTGCGCAAGCCCTCTGCGGTCCAGAACGAGATCTACCGGCAGATGGAGGCCAACGAGAACCGCAAGTTCGACCGCATCGGTGCAGGCGGCGCGCCCGTGGGCGGCCAGACCATCCCCGACCAGATCGCCCAGCTCGATCAGCTCCGCCAGCAGGGCGTCATCACCCAGGCCGAGTTCGACACGAAGAAGCAGCAGCTCCTCGACAAGATGTAGGCACGAGGGGGCGCGCGTCTTCGCGTCCGAGCTCGTCCCGTGTGCGGATGCCGACGGGGACCGACGGCTTGTGCTCGAGCTCGGCCTCAGCGAGGGCTCGCAGCACCGGGTCGTCAAGGTGAAGGGCTTCGCAGGGCGCGACGGCCCGGCGCCGCTGCCATGGTGTGTGCGGCTCGGATGCCGCCCGCACTGGGCCGCCCAAACGGTGAGACCGGCAGGCTGGGGTTGCGTTGTCCGGCCGTAGCTGCCGCGCAACGTCTACAGGATGCTGAACGCGATGAGCAGGCAAGCCCCGGTCATCAGCAGGAGGCCGCTGAGGAAGGTGATGTCCGCCAGGCGCTGGAAGCGGTTCGCGTGGAGCGAGGTCGTCGAGCGGAGAGAGCTGTAGGCGAGCAGGCACGCGACCACGAACACCACCGAGTCGAGCGCCAACAGGTCATCCGCCACGGTTGCATAGGCGCCGTCGCTGCTGATCACGACCCGGATGATCCCGACCACGGTCAGACAGACGCCGACCATCGCGGCAGACACCGAGAACACGTGGACGTTCAGCTCGGCAGTGACCTCGTGCTGGTAGTCAGGGTCAGACGACGACAGATCCATCTGGGCAGCCTGGCCTGTTCCGCGATTGGACACCAGCAGCGGTCGACGGGCGGCTCAGCACTGTCGCCAGGGGACGATCTGCTTGTCCACGTAGCGGGAGTGCATGGCGCGGAGCAGCGCGCCGTAGCTGAGCGCGAACCCGAGCTCGTCGCCGACCTGGATCGCCGGCTCGGCTGAGGTCACATCGACCACCGTGTAGTCGCTCGACCCGCCGATCACCCTGAGGCCCGGGTCGATGGGGGACAGGCCGCTCACGTCGGTGTCGGCCTCACCGATGTTCACGAGGGCGCGCCAGCGGTCGCCGCGGTCGACGAAGTGCGGCTCGCGCCCGAAGGCGTCCTGCGTCCGGATGCCCACGGGGACCGACGGCTTGCGCTTGAGCTCGATCACCTCGCCGCGCAGGACGAAGGCGTCCTGGTGGGTGCCGGGCCACGGCGCCCCGAAGGCGGTCTCCCGGCCCAGCAGGATCGCCTCGCCGATCCGCACCTGGTTGATCCGGGCCGGCATCGCGCCAACGGCGATCAGCGGCAGGGCACTGGAGTTGCCCCCGGAGATCCACGTCAGCTCGATGTCGTGCGTCGCTTCGATCGCCTCTCCGAAGCCGACGAGACGGGCCATGTTCTCCTCGGTCGGGATCACGCCGCCGTAGCAGGTGAGGTTGGCGCCGATACCCGTCAGCCGCACGCCGGGCAGGCGGAGCACCTCCCCGGCGGCGGAGATCACGTCGTCGAGCCACACGCCCTCGCGGAGGTCGCCGAGGTCGACCATCAGGATCACGTCGTGGACCGACCTGCGGCGCAGGGCGGCGTCGGACAGGGCGTGGAGCACGGTGATTTCCGAGTTGAGGCTGACCTCGATGAGGCGGGTCACCTCGTCCACGCCGGAGAGCATCGGCACCCGTAGGAGCATGATCGGCGCCGCGATGCCTGCGGCGCGGAGCCGCTCGACGTTCTCGAGGCGCGAGTCACCGAGCTGGGGAACCCCGCCACGGAGCATGGCCTCGGCCACCTCGGGCTGACCGCACGCCGCCTTGGTGACCCCCGTGACGGAGATGCCGTGGCCCCCGCAGAGCTCGACGATCGTGCGGGCGTTGTGCTCGATCCGTCCGACGTCCACGGTGACCGACGGCCGCCCCACCTAGCGCTCCCGTCCCGGACGGACCCGCCCGACCTCCACGATGACCGACGGGGGCTCCACTTAGCCCTCCCGGGCCCGGAGGATCCGCACGATGCGGCTGGCCACCTCCTGGCCGGTGGTGCCCCGGCCGAACCCGGCGTCGAGCCCGCAGGCCAGCGCCATGTCGTCGGTGACCTGCGTGCCCCCGGCGATGAGGATCAGCGCGTCGCGCAAGCCCCGCTCCACGGCAAGGTCGTGCAGCCGCTGCATGTTCTGCCGGTGGATGTCGTTGTGGGTGAGGATCGTCGACACGAGCACCACCTGGGCCTGCCGCTCGACGGCGGCGTCGAGGACCTGCTCCAGCGACACCGAGGTGCCGAGGCCGAGGCAGTCGAAGCCGTAGCGCTCGATGCCCCCGTGCTTGATGTCGAGGATCTCCTGGAGGCCCACGCTGTGCTCGTCCTCGCCCACGGTGGCCGCCACCACTGCGATCGCGCGGGGCCGCACGAAGGCCTCGATCTCGTCGTGGGGCAGGGGCAGCACGATCTTGGGCACCGGGAGGTCGGCCACCGACATGGCGTAGGGGAGCACGCCCTTGACCTCGAACAGGCTCCCCTCGGCGGGGTGCATCACCCGCTGGCTGATGACCTCCGGGTCGACCAGGTTCATGTGGCGGGCCATCTCCAGCGCCGCGGCGTGGGCAACTGCCGAGGAGTCGGGAACGAAGAGCGTGACGCAGACGACGCCGTCGCCGGCCTTCTCCACCTCCGGGCGCAGCAGGCCCCGGGCGCGCTCCTCCAGCACCCCGGCCAGGCGGACCTCGACGTTGTCGACGTCGTCGAGCTCGTCGATGTAGCGCACCTTGGACGGGTCGCACAGCGTGCAGCCGCCGTAGGCGGCGCAGGCACGGTCGGTGCCGGCGGCGTAGGTGTTGGCGCCGAAGTGGCTGCACACCGGCGCGCCGTAGCCGGGGGCACGGGCGACCACGGTGCCTGCTCCGGCGCCGCCCTGCGGATCGCGGACGATGCCGTCGCCCGCCCGCTCGGGGTAGTGGCCGGAGTCGATGAAGTGCCCGGCGGTGACGGCCTCGACATAGCCCCCCATGGCGAGGATCTCCTCGAGGAACAGGACCGCGCGCTCCTTGATCTCGCGCGCCTCGTCCCGGAGCGGCCCGTCCTCGGCCAGGGTCACCATCGACTGCAGGCCGTCGAGGCCGGCGAGGGTCTGGCGGGCCGTGTCCACCGCGGCGACGTTGTTGTAGTGCCACGGGATGTTCCGGCCCTCGTCGGGCGTGATCGTGCTCTGGATGTCGGCCGAGGTGAGCTTCGAGATCAGCGTGTCGAGCACGTGGGTGACGGTGGCCTCCCGCATGTCCGACTCGATGTAGCGCGTGTTCTGCTGGGCACGGAACCGGTAGCCGGCGAAGAGGTCGCGCAGGGCGACGGCATACGGGAGGTCGAGGCGCAGCTTCGGCGCCGGCGGGGCCGTCGGCGGCACCGTCGACAGCGCGATGTGGTCGGCGGGGATGCCCGCCGCCCGTGAGTAGGCGGTGTTCACGGCGTGCTGGACGAGCAGCTCCGGGGTCACCTTCCACGCCTGCTTGGCGGTGGCGTTGGCGTTGTGGGCGCCGTCGATCTGGAGGAGCCCGGCGTGGGCGAGCACTGCCTTGGCCTCGGCGGCGTCGACGAAGGACCGGTGCAGGTTGATGTTGCGGTAGAGCAGGTTGTACTGCGGGTCCTGGTGGGCGCCGTTCACGCCCTCCTCGGCGAACAGCACGGCCATCTCGGGGCCGGCCAGCCCGCTCACGTAGGAGTGGAAGTTGATGGGCCGGCCCACCTCGTCCTCGATGGCGTCGAGCGCCTTGCGCGTGGCGCGAAGCTGCTTGCGCGTGACCGGGATGCCCCCAACCCCTTCCGGGGTGCCCTCGATGAGGTGGTCGATGTGGGACTGGCCCGTGGTGCGGATCACCATGATGTGGTCGGCGCCGTGCCAGGCGGCCATGCGCATGCGCCGCAGGTCGTCCTCGAAGCGCCCAGAGGCGATCTCGGTGGTGACGACCATGTCGCCCTGGGGGTCGATGTCGCCGAACCAATGGGCCGAAGGCAGCGGCACGGACTGCTCGAGGTCGTCGGATGCGTCCTCGTACACGAACGGACCGACGGGGTGGTGGTCGACGTGGTGGCGCCAGGTCCAGCCGGCCCGGCGGGGGCGGTAGTGCTCGAGGTCCTCGAGCACGGCACGGACGTCGAGGCGCTCGTCGGGCAGGAGCTTCATGACAGCGCCTCCCAGAGCCGGCCGTCGAGAAGGGCCACGCCGGCCTCGCGCACGGTCATCCCCTGGCGCTGGGCCAGCTCGAGCACCAGCCGCCCGGTGCCCTCGCCGAGGAGCCCCCGGGCCGCCATCTGGTCGACGAGCGCCTTGGTCTCGACGCTCGAGAACCCCATGCGCAGCAGCACCGAGCGCTCGATGGCGGGGGTCGTGTGCGTCCTCGCCTCGTCCACGAGGGGGGCCACCACCTCGCCCACGAGCGACCAGAACCGAGCGTGGAGGTCGTCGTCGGACAGGTCGCGCAGGTGGGCGCGCCGCGCCTCGTAGTCGTCAGGCCGTGGCTCGAGCCTCATGGATCACCTCCCGTAGCGTGTCGGCGCTCCACCGGGTCTCCTCGGCCAGGAACGCCAGGTCGACATCGTCGACGTCGGTGTCAGGCGGCAACGACGCCAGCGCGTTGCGCACGTACGACCGGCGGACCTCGTCGAGGTCGACGTCGACCACGCGCACCTGGTCGAGTCGCTCGGGGATGACGATGCGCTCGCCCGGTCGGTTGTCCCGCGGGTCGCCCCGCTCCACCCGCACCCCCATCTCGGCCGCCAGCGCGAGCTGCGCCAGCGGGTGCTTGCCCGCCCCCGTGTACTCCGTCTCCTGCACCACGAGCGTGCTCGCCCGGTCCATCTCCTGCGCCAGCGCGAAGGCGGCGGCCAGCGAGGTGTTGCCGGCAGGACCGCGCTCGAGCCCCTCGAGCAGCGCCAGGGCCTCGGTCGCATAGAACACCTCGCCCTGGGTGACCGTGACGAACCGGTCGAGGTAGCGAAGGGGCCGGGCTGCGTTGCGGGGCACGTCAGCGCGGTCGGGCCAGGTCGTGAACGGCATCGAGAAGCCGGTGTGCCCGGTGGTGAACGACTTGCGGTTGAAGTCGTGGTCGGACGCCATGTGCAGCCCGGACAGATCGACGCTGGCGCCCACCATGACGGTGTCCGCCGCGCCCGCCTTGCGCAGCCCGCGCGCGGTGCCGGTGACGTTGCCGCCCCCGGCATGCGTGGCGACCACGACGTCGGGCGGGCGTCCCGTGCGCTCGAGCACCTGCTCGGCCAGCTCGTAGCCCAGCGTCTCGATGCCGAGCACGGAGTACGGCGTGTAGAGGGAGGCGTCGAAGAAGCCTGTCTCCTCGAGCACGCAGAGGAACACGTAGAAGAGCTCCGGGCCCACGGAGAGCCGGAGCACCTCGGCGCCGTAGGCCTCGCACGCCCGCGTCTTCTCCGCGATCTCGGGCTGCACCAGCCCGTGGCTGTCGAACGCCTCCTGCACCACGATGCACGCCAGCCCCGCCTTCGCGGCCTGCGACGCGACGGCGGCGCCGTAGTTGCCACTCGTCGCTGCGACCACCCCGCGGTAGCCGCGGGCGGCCGCCTCGTGGACCGACAGCGAGGCGCGCCGGTCCTTGAACGATCCCGACGGGTTGGCGGACTCGTCCTTCACGAAGATGCGGGCCCCCTTGCCGGGAGGCGCAACGGCTCGCACAGCATCGGTGAGGTTGACGAGCTCGACCAAGGGCGTGTCGCCGACCCCGGTGGCGCGCTGGACCGAGCGGACCTCGGCGATGTCGTACCCCGCCCCGGCCATCAGCCCCTCGTAGTCGAAGGCGATCGCGCCCGTGGCATAGCGGCCATAGTCGAGCCCGATCGAGCGGTGCACGATCTCGGCCCGGCGCGCCATCACCTCCGCATACGGCGGCCAGCCGGTCATGCCGGTGCTCCCGTGCCGGGATCCGACCGGGTCGACCAGAGCTGGGCCCGCAGCTCACGCCCCGCGCTCGCCAGCTCGGGCACCGGTCGGCCGAAGCTGTGGGTGTATCCCGGGTTCACCTCCACGAGGGTGCCGGTGAGCCGGCGGCCAGCGAGGGACATCACCTCGATGTCGTCACCGATGGCGGCATCCCGGACGAGAAGCCCGCGGCAGCGCAGCTCGAGCGGGACCTGGCTCGTGTCCGGGGGCACCTGCGGGGCCCGCTCACCGGGTGGGAGCACGATGCGGTACGCCTCCACCCAGGTGCCGGCGGCGATGCGCTCACCCACGGAAGATCCCCTCGCGAGGGAGCGCGGCGGCCGGCGGCAGGTCGAGCATCGTGCGCAGGCCGGGCCGGGCGGTGAGGAGGCGGGGGATCACGTTCACGGCCAGCGCGACGGTGGCGATGCCGCCAGGGATCTCGGGCGACGTCGTCACCCGCACCGGGGGCGTGCCGGCCAGCTCGATGCTGTCGCCCGTGGCGATCCCCTCGGACTCCGGGTGGATCTGCTGGGGGTGGCGCAGCGTGATCACCGGAGCGCCGTTGCAATAGCCGGTGGCCGTGTGGAGGCACCCGGCCACCTGACCCGGGTGGACGGTGACGAACGGCGTCGAGCGCTCGACAGCGCTGATGATCGGCTCGCGGGTCTCCTCGACGCGCTCGATTGGCCAGTCCAGCGCGTGGGCCAACATGGCGATCGACTGGGGGAACCCGATGTGGCCGACCACCGAGCCGTCGGCCAGGCCAGCCTGAAACGCCTCGGGGGACAGTCCGACGCCCTGCGAGCGCACGACCGTCGGCCCGTAGGGCGCCAGGTCGTTCACCCGTGTGGCGGTGATGGCCTCGACGTCCTCGCACACCGCGGTGAGCGCCACGACGAGAAGGTCGAGCACGAACCCGGGGTTCACGCCGGTGCCGATGATCCCGACGCCGTGGGCTGCCGCCAGCGCGTCCATGCGGGCGGCCCAGCTCTCTGACGCCGCCCACGGCCACGCAAGCTCCTCGGCGATCGACACCACCGGCACCTCGTGCTCGACGCACGTGGCGATCTCACCCTCGGCGTCGACCAGCGTGGAGCAGGTGGCCTGCACCGCCACGTGCGGCCGGGTGCGCTCGAGCAGGGTGGCGAGGTCGCCGTCGAGCAGGAGGCCGAGCGGTGACGAGAGGCCGATGGCGTCGGCGATGTCGAGGCCGGCTCGGTCGGCGCGGCGCCCGAAGGCGCCGACCAGCTCCAGGTCGCGCTTGGCGAGCACCATCCGCATGACGCCCGAGCCCATCTGCCCGGTGCCCAGCACGACCACACGCGTCGTCTCGGATGCCACGTCCGTCTCCTCTCGGGACGCTCACGAACCTGAGACGGTCACGGTACGTCCGGCCGTTCGCGCGTCAATAGGGGCGAAGGTCCCACGGATCGGGCGTGCAAGGCATGAATCGACGAAGGGCCCGGCGGCGAGAGGTACCTCGATGCCCTCGGGCAGCCTCACTGGCGTGACCACCAGCGTCGTGCTGTCGATGCGCAGCGCGTGAACGGCGACCCCGGCGGCGCTGAGTTCGACACCGAGAAGCAGCAGCTCCTCGACGAGATGTAGCCGCGCTCGCTCAGGGCGACGCGGCCTTGACGATCGAGGCCACAGGGGACTGACGGAACGCCTCGAAGAACGCCCCCACCGCACTCCGTGACCCTTCCGCCCGCACGCTGCCGTCCCGTCGGGCGTCGTCGAGCGAGGCGTGGCCGAGGTAGGTGCGGTAGAGCGCGGCACGGTCGGTGCGTAGCGTCACGTCGACCTCGAACCCAGGATCGGCCAGGCAGAGGGATGCGTCCTGCTCGATCACGATCCAGTAGCGCTTCGGGTGATCCGTGAAGGGCACGTAGATGGTGAAGCGTGGCGCCGCCATCTTGGTGGTGTCCAGCTGGCGGTGGAGCCACCAGAGGAGCAGGTCGGGGTCGAGCTCCTCGCTGCTCGGCTCACCGAAGGTCCACCGGGCGCCCCACCGCGCCATGCCGAACACCAACGGCTCGAGGTCGAGCCCCGCCGCCGTGAGCCGGTAGGTGCCGTCATCGCATTGCTCGACCACGCCGGCTACCTGCAGCTGACGGAGCCGGCGGCTCAGTAGGGCTCGCGAGAGACCGGGATTGCCGCGGATCAGCTCGTTGAACCTCGTTGTTCCGGTGAGGAGGTCGCGGACGATGTGGATGGTCCAACGATCGCCGAGGACCTCGGCGGATCGCGAGATCGGACAGTACTGGCCGTAGGCGCTCATCGTGCCGATCCTTCCACGGTTCAGGATTGGAACTAGCACCACGCGCAATACGGGGCTTGAGTGGGTGAGGTCACCAGCGCTGAGGCTCTTCCCTGGCCCGGCCGAACCCAACGAACTGAGGCTCCGATGCGAATCACGAAGCAGGACATCCCCGTCAAGATCGACGTGCCAGGCGCCGTGGCGCGACAGGCCGTGGACTTCGGCGATGCCGCGGGCTACTCGACGCTGGGAGCGGAGTACTTCACCCTCGGCGCCGGCACCGACATCGCGCCGCTTCTGACCGGTCTGCACGACGACGCCTGTCACGCCCCCCACTGGGGGTTCATGGTGTCAGGTGAGGTGGTCGTCACCTACACCGACGGCACGACCGAGACGTGCGCCACCAACGACCTCTTCTACTGGCCTCCCGGCCACAGCGTGCGGGTCGTGGCCGACTCTGAGGTCGTCCTGTTCAGCCCGCAGGCCGAGCACACCGCGGTCATGGACCACATGCTCGAGCGTCTGGCCGGATGACCTCCATGGAAGGCAACGAGCAGCTCGCAGTGGTCATCCCGATGCTGAAGGAGGTGGTGGGGGGCATACGGGACGACCAGCTCGGGGGACCCACACCCTGTGCCGCGTTCACTGTCGCCGGTGTGCTGGACCACATGACCGGTCTCGCATCAGCATTCGCCCCGATGTTCCGAGGCGAGGCCCTGGTGGAAGGGGACACGGCGACCCTGCCGGGCACGCAGGTCGTCCAGCGGGCCCTGGACGACCTGCTCGATGCTGTCCAGAGCCCCGGCGCCCTCGACCGCACGATCCAGACCCCGGACGGCGAGATGCCGGGCGCCGTGTTCGCTCGGCTCGTCGCCTTCGACGGGCTGGTGCACGGATGGGACCTCGCCACCGCAACGCAGCAGGCATGGGAGCCTCCCGAGTCGCTCGTCCGCGAGGTCGACGCCTTCGCCCGGCAGGCCATCACCCCCGACATGCGTGGGGAGGCCTTCGCGACCGAGCAAGCAGCCCCTGCCGGGGCCAGCACGATGGTGAGCCTCGTCGCCTTCACCGGCCGAGCACCGTCATGACCGGCTGGCCACGAACCAGGCTCGGAGGTGGTCGGCGGCGAGCGTGACGTTGCCGTCGACTGGCCTGATGCTGTCGAGGACGAGGTGGTCGCACCTCCACGGCTCCGCCTCGGCAGCACGCCGCACCACCTCGTCCCACGTAGGCTCGGGGCAGGGATCGAGGCCCCGCTGCCGAGATGAGAGGCGTCGTTGATGTTCGTGCGCGTCGCTGCACGCGACCTCGATCGCTCGCCACGGGGTCCCGGCGCTCGTGGCGGCTTCACGCCAGGTGGTTCGGCCAACTTCGAGCAGGTTGGCAGCATCCGCGATCACGGTGAGGCCGAGGCGAAGCTGGTCCCCGGCGACGGACGCGCCGACGAGGTACGCCGCCAGACCGGTCTCGAACGACCTCGGGATGCCGGAGCGCAAGATCGCTGATTCGATCGGGTCGACTTGGATCACCGGAGCGCCTAGCCGTGCGCCGAGGGCCGCGGCGATCGTGGACTTCCCGACGCCCGGCAGGCCGCTGAGGATCACGAGCACCGAACGAGTCTGCCCCTATCGATGGGACTGTGGTCGATCCGCGCTCAACTGCTCAGCGGGTCGGGTCGAACGTCCAGGTGAGCACCAGCTCGGGCTCGGGCTGTCCGCCACCTCCGGCGCGGTAGGTGGCGAGGGCGGCGGCGTTGTCCGGGTCGGTGGCGACCCACATCCCG
>DAIQBC010000004.1:0-23789 GCA_036781345.1 Acidimicrobiales bacterium
CGGTCGAGGTCGTCGCGGATCGCCCGGAAGTGGTCGATCGTCTCGGCCTGGTCGATGATGTGCAGGTCACTGCGGCCCTCATAGAACTGGAGCTGTAGATGGGTGGGCGGCTCGAGGCGGGCGCCGAAACGACTCTTGGTCTTGCGCACGCCCTTGGCCACCGCTCGCACCTTGCCGTGGTGGCGGGTGAGCACACTGATGATGCGATCAGCCTCGCCGAGCTTGTGGGTGCGGAGCACGATGCCCTCATCCCGGTACAAGCCCATCGGCCGAGGCTAGGCCTCCACGCCTCCGAAGCGGCGGTCCCGGCGCTGGTACTCCCGTACCGCCTCGAAGAGGTGCTCGCGACGGAAGTCGGGCCACAGGGTCTCGGTGAAGATGAGCTCGCTGTAGGCCATCTCCCACAGCAGGAAGTTCGAGATGCGGTGCTCGCCAGAGGTTCGCACCACGAGGTCTGGGTCGGGCATGTCCGGGGCGTAGAGGCGTGAGCGGATGGCCTTCTCGGTGATCTTGTCAGCCGGCGTGCCCTCGGCCACCAGCGCCCGCACGGCGTCGACGATCTCCGATCGTCCGCCGTAGTTGAAGGCGAAGGTGAGGGTCATGCGTCGGTGGCGCTCGGTCATGGCCTGGGTGTCGTCGATGTGCTTCTGCACCCGCTTGGGCACCCGCCACCCCTTGCGGCCGATGAAGCGCACCCGAACGCCTTTGGCATCGAGCTCGTCGCGGCGCGTGAGGAGGAGCCGCTCGTTGAACTGCATGAGGTAACGGACCTCGTCGGCCGGGCGGCGCCAGTTCTCGGTGGAGAAGGCGTAGACGGTGAACCAGCGCACGCCGAGCTCGAGGGCGCCCTCGACGGCGTCGAAGAGCGCTTCCTCGCCCGCCGCATGTCCTTCGGTGCGCTTCAGGCCTCGCCGGGTGGCCCACCGTCCGTTGCCGTCCATCACGCAGGCCACGTGGACCGGGATGCGCTCTGGGTCGATGTCGGGCGGCAGCACGATGCCGAACCTAGTCAGCCGGGTACCTTGCGACCGTGCCCGACGATCTGCCGCTGGCGGTTACGAGTCCGACGACGACCTCGCCTTTGACCACGCCACGCGCGGATGGGTTCGGCATGCCTCCGGAGTGGGTCACCCATGCCGGGTGCGTGCTGGCCTGGCCCTGCCGACGCTCGATGTGGGGCGACCAGCTCGAAGCCGCCAAGGTCGAGCACGTCGTCACCGCCCGTGCGATCGCGGACTTCGAGCCTGTGACGATGGTGGCCGCTCCCGGCGATGTGGCCGAGGCCAGGAGTGCCTGCGGCCCCGGGGTCGAGGTCGTGGGCTGGCCCATCGATGACTCATGGACCCGAGATATGGGAGCCATCGTCGTCGTCAGCCCGGCTGGCGAGCGGCGGGCAGTCCACTTCCACTTCAACGCCTGGGGGGAGAAGTTCCTGCCCTACGACCAGGACGCCCGCTTCGCTGAGCGCATGGCCGGCCATCTCGGCCTCGATCGGTACGACGCGTCCGTGTTCGTGCTGGAGGGAGGTGCCGTCACGGTCGACGGCACGGGCACGCTGCTCACCACCGAGCAGTGCCTGCTCAACCCGAACCGCAACCCCTTGCTCACGCGTGGCGAGATCGAGGAGTCGCTGTGCTCCTGGCTTGGCGTCGGGCGCGTGGTGTGGCTCCCGCATGGCCTGGTCGAGGATGACGACACCGACGGCCATGTGGACAACGTGGCCGCGTTCGTGGCCCCCGGGGTCGTGCTGGCCCAGACCACGTCTGACCCTCGAAACCCGAACGCCACACGGCTCCGCGAGAACCGAGAGGTGCTGCTCGCGGCGGGCCTCGAGGTGCTCGAGCTGGACGTGCTCCCCTATGCCATGGTGGGCGGCCGGCGGGTGGTGGTTCCGCCGACGAACCTCTACCAGGCGAACGGGGGCGTGATCGTGCCGATCGTCGACGGGCCCGACGGTGCCCGTGCCCTCGAGGCGGTGGCTACGGCGCTCCCCGACCGCGAGGTCGTCGGCGTACCCGGCTCGGTGCTGGCCTTCGGCGGGGGCGGCGTGCACTGCATCACCCAACAGGTCCCGGCATGAGCATCCCTGTGCTCACGAGTGCCGGCGTTCCGCCGTCACCGGCTCGCGTGCACGAGCCGACCCGAACGCCCTTCCGCCTCGCCGCCGTGCAGCATCGGTGGCACGGGGACCCCATGGAGCACGAAGCGGCGCTGACCGAGGGAGTTCACGCGGCGGCCGACGTCGGCGCCCAGCTCGTGTGCCTCCAGGAGCTGACCCTCTCGCCCTACTTCGCCGTCAGCCCCGACGGCCCGAGCGAGGTCGGGCCCCACCCCGAGCCGCTGCCCGGCGGTCCCACCCACCAGCTCGCACGCCGACTGGCCGCCGAGACCGGCGTGGCCGTGCACGCGTCGCTCTACGAGCAGGCCGGTGACGGCGGGCTCGGCTACAACACGGCCATCTGCGTGCAGCCCGACGGCACGCTCGTGGCCCGGACCCGCAAGCTCCACATCCCCGTCACGGCGGGCTACCACGAGGACCGCTGGTTCCGGCCCGGCGACGGCGGCTTCTCGGTGGTCGCGCTGGGCGACGCCCAGGTCGGCTTCCCCACCTGCTGGGACCAGTGGTTCCCGGAGCTGGCGCGCGCCTACTCGTTGGCCGGTGCGGAGATCCTCGTGTACCCCACCGCCATCGGCTCGGAACCCGACCACCCCGACTTCGACACGCAGCCGCTCTGGGAGCAGGTGATCCGGGGCCACGGCATCGCCAACGGCACCTTCATGGTGGCGGTGAACCGCATTGGCGAGGAGCCGCCGCTGCACTTCTACGGCTCGTCGTTCATCAGTGACCCGTACGGCCGGGTCCTCGTGCAGGCCCCGCGGGGCGAGCCCGCCGTGATCGTCGCCGACCTCGACCTCGACCAGCGCAGGGACTGGCTCGAGCTCTTCCCCTTCCTGACCACGCGACGACCGGACACCTACGGCTCGCTGGTGGAGCCCTGAGCCCGGGGTCGCACCCCCTCAGCGACGCTCTCCGGCGATGTAGGTGGCGTGGATGAGCGGTACGCCGGGCCGGTAGATGAGGTGGAGGTGGCTGGGGGCGTCCAGCACCACGATGTCAGCGGGCGACCCGACCGTCAGGCGCCCCACGTCGGCTCGCTGGAGGGCGGCGGCCCCGCCGATGGTGGCCGCCTGCAGGGCCTCGTCAGCGGTCATGCCCATCTCGCGCACGGCCAGCGCCAGGCAGAAGCTCATGGACGTGGTGTTGCTCGACCCTGGGTTGCAGTTGGTGGCGATGGCCACCGTCGCGCCGGCGTCGAGGAGCCGTCGCCCATCGGCGTAGGGCTGGCGGGTGGAGAAGTCGGCTGCCGGCAGCAGCGTGGCCACGGTGCCGCTTCCTGCCAGCGCTTCGACGTCGGTAGGGCTGAGGTGGGTGCAGTGGTCGGCTGACACGCAACCCAGCTCCACAGCCAGCGCCACGCCGGGACCCGGGCCCAGCTGGTTGGCGTGGATCTTGGGAAGCAGCCCGGCCGCCATGCCGGCGCGGAGCACCTCCCGGCTCTGGTCACGGTCGAACGCGCCGGTCTCGCAGAAGACGTCGACGAAACGCGCGTGTGGTGCTGCGGCACTCAGCATCTCGCCGCACACCAGTGCCACGTAGTCATCGGGACGGTCGGCGTAGGCCTCGGACACGACGTGGGCGCCGAGGAAGGTGGTGTCGGCGGTGAGCTCGCGGGCCAACCGGAGCGACCGGGCCTCGGCGGCCGGCGTGAGGCCGTATCCCGACTTGATCTCGATGGTGGTGATGCCAGCCCGAGTGGCCTCGGCTCTCCGAGCCGCGACCACCCGGCGCAGCTCGTCATCGGTGGCACCGGCCGTGGCGCGGACGGTGTCGAGGATGCCGCCGGCTTCGTACGGGGTGCCGGCCATCCGGGCCGCGAACTCCTCCGACCGGTCGCCCGCGAACACCAGGTGGGAGTGGCTGTCGACGAACCCGGGGATCACGCACCGGCCCTCCACGTCGATGCGCTCGTCGGCGACCTGCCCGGCGGGACCCACCGAAACGAGCGTGGACCCGTCGATCACCAGCGACGCGCTGCGTACCAGGCCCAGCGGCCCCTCACCCAGCGTCGGGTCGTTGGTCACAAGCAGACCGATGCCGTCGATGACCGTCGTGCTCACGGGTCCTCCCCGTGGACAGCGGCGATCGCGGCGTGCAGCTCGTCGACCACATCCATGCTGAGGTGCCGACCGGCCCGCACCACCGTGCGGCCCCCCACGATGACGGTGTCGACATCGGCCGCCGTGGCGGCGAACACGGTGGCCTCGAGTCGGGCGTGGTCGGGCACGCCGGCCAGCCGGGCGCTGCCGAACGACACCGATGTGAGGTCGGCCAGCGCCCCCACCTCGATGGATCCGCCAGTGGGCCACCCAAGGCTGGCGTACCCGTGGGCAGAGCCGGCGACCAGCAGGTCGGCCGCCGTGTGAGCACCACGGCGCTGCGACCGCAGGCGCTCGTCCATCTCGACGGCCCGCATCTCCTCGAAGGGGTCGATCACGGCGTGCTGGTCGCTGCCGATGGTCAACGCAACACCGCGGGCCCGCAGCTCGGTCGACGGCCCGATCCCGTCCGCCAGGTCCCGCTCGGTGGTCGGGCAGAAGCACGCGGTGCATCCTGCGTCGGCAAGCAGCTCGAGGTCGACCGGCGCCAGGTGCGTGGCGTGCACGGCCGTGAACCTCGGTGACAGGGCACCCTGTCGGGCCAGCAGCTCGACGGGCGTGCACGCATGCTCGCGCCGCATCGCCTCGTTCTCGGCCACCTGCTCGGAGACGTGCGCGTGCAGCGGGACGCCCCGGTCGGCGGCATAGCGCGCCACGACCCCGATCGACGCGGCGTCCACCGCCCTCGTGGAGTGAATGGCCGCTCCGATGCGGACCCCGGCGCCGTCGGACAGCCCATCGACCCGGGCGGACCAGGCCGCCGCGGTGCCGTCACTGAAGCGGAGCTGCTCCTCCGACAGGCTCTGCTCCGCGCCGCCCCGCAGGTAGCAGGCGTCCAAGAGCGTGAGTCGGATGCCGGCCTGCTGGGCCGCCTCGATGATCGCAGCTGCCATGGCGTTGGGGTCGTCGTAGGGCGCGCCGCTCGGCTGGTGGTGCACGTAGTGGAACTCCCCCACGACCGTGTACCCCGCTTGCACCATCTCGGCGAAGGTGGCCCGGGCCAGTGCGAGATGGCTGGCGGGGGTGAGCCGGGCGGCGACCGAGTACATCTGCTCGCGCCAGGTCCAGAAGTCTCCGGCACCGCGATGGGTGCGGCTGCGCAGCGCTCGGTGGAAGGCGTGGCTGTGGCTGTTGGCGAAGCCCGGGAGGGTCAGCCCGTCGACTCGCTCGGCGTCCGCGGGGGCCTCCACTCCTGCCTCCACGGCGCCGATGGTGCCGTCGTCGATGTCGAGCAGCACGGCCGACGCCACACCGGTGGGCAGGGCCGCGTGCCGGCACCAGATCCGACGCCTCAGGGGTGCGTCTGGCACCCGCTCAGCTCCCCACCCGTTCGACGAAGGCGGTGATCCGCTCGATGAAGGCGGCCCGATGGAACCGCTCGAACTGCTCCCAGGTGGTGAAGGTGGACGTGTCGGTGACGAGGTCCACGAACAGACGGCCGTCGAGGTGGTCGCACTCATGCTGGAAGGTGCCGGCGGTGAGGCCCCGCTTCACCGCGTCGTGGTGGTTGCCGTCGCGGTCGAGGTGACGCACCCGCACGGATACGTGGCGGCTCACGTCGCCGCGCAGGTTCGGCACACTGAGGCACCCCTCGTTGATGACCACCAGCTCGTGCCCAACCGCCTCGAGGCTGGGGTTGACCAGGACGGTGAGCGGGATTCGCGGCTTGTAGGGGTAACGGGGGTTGTCGTCCACCTCGATGACGGCGATGCGCACGTCCTCACCGATCTGGTTGGCGGCCAGGCCGGCGCCGTGCGCATCGCGCATCGTGTCGATCAGGTCGTCGATGAGCTCTTGGATCTCGGTGCTGGCCAGCTCGTCGAGGGTGACGGCCCGCGTGGAGGTGCGGAGCACCGGATGGCCGATGGTGAGGATCTCGCGGATCATGCGTCGAGCGCCTCCGCTGGCATCGGGATGACCACGCCGCGCTCGGCCGCCACCTGGTTGGCGCGCTCGTAGCGGGCGTCTGCGTGCCGGAGCACGCCCATGGCAGGGTCGTTGGTGAGCACCCGCTCCAGCTTCTGCGTCGCGAGGTCGCTCCCGTCGGCCACGCTGACCTGGCCGGCGTGGATGCTGCGACCGATGCCCACGCCACCCCCGTGGTGGATGCTCACCCATGAGGCCCCCGACGCCGTGTTGACGAGGGCGTTGAGCAGCGGCCAGTCGGCGATGGCATCGGAGCCGTCGATCATGTCCTCGGTCTCCCGGTAGGGCGAGGCCACCGAACCCGAGTCGAGGTGGTCACGACCGATCACGATGGGTGCTCGCAGCTCGCCGGACCTGACCATCTCGTTGAAGCGCAGTCCGAGGCGGTGTCGCTCGCCGTAGCCGAGCCAGCAGATGCGCGCCGGCAGGCCCTGGAAGGCCACCCGCTCGCCGGCCAGCCGGATCCACCGGTGCAGCCCGTCGTTGTCCGGGAACTCCTCGAGCACGGCCCGGTCGGTGGCCGCGATGTCCGCCGGGTCGCCGGACAGGGCTACCCACCGGAACGGGCCGAGCCCCTCACAGAACAGCGGTCGGATGTAGGCGGGCAGGAAGCCGGGGTAGGCAAACGCCCGGTCGTAGCCGCCCAGAGCGGCCTCTGCTCGCAGGCTGTTGCCGTAGTCGAACACCTCGGCCCCGCCATCGAGGAATCCCACCATGGCCTCCACGTGCCGCACGATCGATGCCCGCGCCCGGCGGACATAGGTGTCGGGGGCCTCGCGACGCAGCTGGGCCGCCGCCTCGAGCGACAGATCGGTGGGCACGTACATCAAGGGGTCGTGGGCGCTGGTCTGATCGGTGACGATGTCGGCCTCGAACCCGTCCTCGAGGAGGCGGGGCACCAAGTCGGCCGCGTTGCCGACGACCCCGACCGAGAGCGCCCGGCGCGCCGCCTTGGCGGCGTAGCAACGGGCGACCGCATCGTCGTAGGAGTCGGCCACCTCATCGAGGTACCGGGTGTGGATCCGACGCTGCACGGCGGCCGGGTCGACGTCGATGCACAGCGCCACGCCCCCGTTCATCGTCACCGCCAGCGGCTGGGCACCTCCCATCCCGCCCAGGCCGGCTGTCAGCGTGATGGTGCCGGCCAGGGTGCCGCCGAAGCGCTTGCGCGCGATGGCCGCAAAGCACTCGTAGGTGCCCTGCAGGATCCCCTGCGTGCCGATGTAGATCCACGAGCCGGCGGTCATCTGGCCGTACATCGTGAGTCCCTGGTGCTCCAGGCGGCGGAACTCGTCCCAGCTCGCCCAGTCGGGCACGAGGTTGCTGTTGGCCAGCAGCACCCGGGGGGCCCACTCGTGGGTGCGCAGCACGCCCACCGGCTTGCCGCTCTGGACGAGCAGGGTCTCGTCGTCGGCGAGCGTGGTGAGCGTGCGACAGATGGCGTCGAAGGCGTCCCAGGACCGCGCCGCGCGCCCGGTCCCGCCGTAGACGACGAGCTCGTCGGGGTGCTCGGCCACCTCCGGGTCGAGGTTGTTGCAGAGCATGCGCAGCGCCGCTTCCTGCGGCCAGCTCCGGCAGCTGATCGAGGTTCCACGAGCGGCACGGACCTCACGGGGGCCTGACATCGGCGATCATCCCTTCTTCTGCTGGTGCGGTCTCGTCAGTCGAGCGGCCCGATGGCCTGGGTGACCGCGTCGGTGAAGGCGCCGCTCCGCACGAGCGTCTCCACGGCCGCCAGCTCGGGGGACAGCCAACGGTCGGGCCCCGGGCCGGGCACCTGGTCGCGGATCACGCGGACCGCCGCCTCGGTGGCGATGCCGGGATGCAGGGGTTGGCGGAGATCGAGGGCGCGGGCTGCGCATGCCAGCTCGACGGCCAGGATCCGCGTGAGGTTGGCGACGGCCCGCCGGAGCTTGCGGGCGGCGCTCCAGCCCATCGACACGTGGTCCTCCTGCAGGGCGCTGGTGGCCATCGTGTCCACGCTGGCCGGCACGGCCAGGCGCCGGTTCTCCGACACCATCGCCGCCTGGGTGTACTGGGCGATCATCATCCCGGAGTTCACGCCCGCGTCGGTCGCCAGGAACGGGGGCAGCCCAGCCGAGCGGGTTGGGTCGAGGAGGCGGTCGGTGCGGCGCTCGGCCAGCGCACCGAGATCGGCCACCGCGATGGCCAGGAAGTCGAGGACGTAGCCGACCGGTGCGCCGTGGAAGTTGCCGCACGACTCCACCCGTCCGTCCGGGAGGATCATCGGGTTGTCGATGGCCGCGAGCAGCTCGCGATCGGCGATCGTCTCGGCGTAGGCGACCGTGTCTCGCCCGGCGCCGTGCACCTGAGGCGTGCAACGCAGCGAGTAGGCGTCCTGCACGCGCGCGTCGCCGTGGCGATGGCTGGCGACGATCGGCGAGCCGTCCAGCAGGCGACGCAGGTTGGCAGCGCTGACCGCCTGCCCGACCTGCGGGCGCAGGGCCTGCAGGTCGGCCGCGTAGGCGCGGTCGGTGCCGAGCAGCGCCTCCACCGACATGGCCGCCGCGATGTCGGCGACCCGCAGGAGCGCGGTGAGGTCGTGCAGGGCAAGGCACAGCATGCCGAGCATGCCGTCCGTGCCGTTGATGAGCGCGAGCCCTTCCTTCTCCCGCAGCACGGCCGGCGTCAGCCCGGCGGACGCCAGCGCCGCCGCGCCCGTGAGGAGCTGGCCGGCCGCGTCGCGGGCCTGGCCCTCCCCCACCAGCACCATTGCCACGTGGGCCAGCGGGGCCAGATCGCCGCTCGCACCGAGCGAGCCCTGCTCGAGCACCACGGGGGTGATCCCGCCGTTGAGCATCGCCACCAGGCCCTCCGCCACCATCGGACGCACCCCCGAGGAGCCGAGCGAGAGGCTGCGGGCCCGCAGGAACATCAGGGCCCGCACCACCTCGCGCTCCACCTCGTCTCCCATCCCCGCGGCGTGGGAGCGCAGCAGGGCGAGCTGCAGCTCCGCCGTGCGGTCTGCAGCGATGACCACGCTGGCCAAGGACCCGAACCCCGTCGTGACGCCGTAGACCACCTCCCCGCTGGCGACGAACCGGTCGATCACCGACGCGGTCCGCTGCATCGCGTCCCGCGCGCTCGCCTGCAGCTCGACAGGTCGTCCGTCGCGGGCCACGGCCACGACGTCGGCCCGCTGCACCCCTTGATCGGATAGCGCGACCGGCTCCGCTGATTCGTTCACCAGGGGCAATCTAGGGTCGGCGGCCCCGGCGGGTGGCTGGCTCAGGTGGCCGGTCCTTCATCACAAGCACGAAGAAGACGCCTCGTTCGGTACCGGTCCCGCGCGCACCGTGCCCGCTGAGACTCGCTCGGTGGCCGGACCAGGCGGTTCGTCTACCCTCTGCGAGCCAGGGCCTGGAGGGGGATCGAGGTGAGCGGATGAGTCGGGGCAAGCGTTGGGCCATCGACGTCTCCTCCGCGCTCCCGGGGACGAACCGATCCGGCAGCTGGGACCCCGACGAGACGGAGCGCGCCGCGGCATGGGAGATGCTGGTGGAGCTGTCGACGCGGATCTCGGTGGTCGAGCTGGCCGACGACGAGGGCCTCGCGCGGGAAGCCCTCGACTCCCTGCACGGTCTGTTCCACACCACCCGGGGCATCCTCCGCTCCCACGGCCCGGACGTGGCCCGGAACTCCGGCACTGGCAACCTGTCCTTCGGCGTGATAGCGGTCCGCGTGCTCAACGACGTCCTGCGACCGATGCTCAGCAAGTGGCACCTGCGCCTCGAGGCCTATGAGAACCTTCGGCCCGACTCCGTGTCGGTGTTCGAGTGGGAGCGCCGGTGGGAGGACCACCAGGAGCTCCGCGACGACCTGCGCCGGGCCCGCCAGCTCATCCGCCCGTACGTGCTCGTGCTGGCCGAGGCGGCCGACGTGCACGAGCTGGCCATCGCCGTGCTGGTGCCGAACGGTGGCCAGTCGCACTCTGACGAAGAGCCCGGCTGGCGAGACCACGGGCGCGCGCGCACGGCGGCGCTCGGGTTTCGACCCCAGCACCGGATGGTGCGGTGGCTCTCGCCTGCGGTCCTCGTCGACACCGCGTGGAAGATCGTGCGCCTCAGCCGGGGTGGTTCCGAGGCCCGCACGCTGATGAACCCGCCGGACGGGCCGACGCTCGATTGCAGCCAGGCCACCGGGGACTTCTGGTTCGACTACGTGGCCGACCTGGGCGATGCCTTCGACCCGACGATGGCCGTGGCCTGGCACCTCGGGCGTGACACCCTGAGCAAGACAGAGTTCGCCTCCGGCGATCGCGTGGAGGACCTTCCCCCAGGGGGGCTGCCCCGAGGTCGCTTCCTCGTCATGGGCGGCGATGAGGTGTACCCCTTCGGCACGCGTGATCACTACGCCAACCAGACCACCGGCCCCTATGCCTTGGCCCTGCCGAAGGACCGAAGGGGCACGGTGCTGGCCCTCCCCGGCAACCACGACTGGTACGACGGCCTCGATGCGTTCAAGACGGTGTTCCTCGAGCACGGCTCCTTCGGCGGATGGCAGACCGTGCAGGACGCCAGCTGGTTCGGGATCCGCCTTCCGAAGGGCTGGTGGCTCTGGGCCCTCGACACCGGGTTGCATGGCGATCTCAACATCTCCCAGCGGACCTACTTCGCTCGCCTGGCCGAGCAGATGGAGCCTGGCGACCACCTCATCATCGCGTCCCCGGTCCCCTTCTGGCGCTTGCGCGAGAAGCGAGCGGACGGAGCGGCTGACGACGAGCTCGACCAGATCAAGACCTTCCTCGAAGAGGTCGTGCCCGGCGGCGTGATGACCCCGCTCGCCCTCGCCGGCGACACCCACGTGTACGCCCACTACGTGCAGTCGCCAGCGCCGGACGAGCCCGAGATGCACCACGTGACCAGTGGCGGGGGCGGCGCCTTCCTCCACCCCACCCACAACCTCGCCCCCACCGTGCCCCAGTCGACGACCGAGCGCGACTCGTTCCAGCTGCTCAACCACTGGCCCCCCCGCCCGGTGAGTCGCCATGCGTTGGCCGGCACGACGCGCGGCCTCGTGTTCGACCGCCAGATCCTGCCGCTGACCGGGGTGCTCGCCGTAGTCCACCTCGTCTTCGCGGCACTGGCCGGCAGGACACCGCGGGCGTGGATCCGGGCGCACCCCACCGACGCCATCCTCGACAGCATCGGGAGCATCACGGCCCACCTCGCCCGCAGCACCTGGGGATGGATCGGGCTGGCCGCGGTGCTGCTCGTCTGCACCTACGTCGTCCCTCGCCCCAACGTGGCGGAGTCGCTGGTGCAACGAGCCGCCCACCGGTTCGGGTTCCTTCACGGCCTGGTGCAGGCAACGGTGTTCTTCCTCGCCGCCGCCCTCGGCGCCATCGCGATCCGCTTCCTGTCCGGACCCGACGGGCCGAACGGGGTGGACCCGCTGCTCGGCTTGCTCCTCGGCGCGGTCGTCGGTGGGCTGGCGTCGACGCTGGCCTTCGCTCACTACCTGCGCCTCGTGAACCAGCGCTACCGCATCCATGACAACGAGGCCTTCTCCGGCCGCCACATCCGTGGCTACAAGCACTTCCTGCGCTGCCGGATCGACGAGGCCGGCGACCTGCGCCTGCACGTGGTCGGGCTCGAGAACGTCCGTCCCGGATGGGCCGGGGCGCTGGCCGACGGGGACCCGCCCCCGACGACGCCGCTCTCCCTGGTCGACGTCATCGACATCCCGGCCGGAGGGCGAACACGGTGACCGACGAGCTCCACGAGGCAGTCGTCATCGGGTCCGGCTTCGGTGGTGCGATCACCGCCTGCCGCCTGGCGCGCCGGTGGCCAGGCGGAGTGGTGGTGGTCGAGCGGGGTCGGCGCTACCCGATGGGCTCCTTCGCCCGCACCCCCGCGGAGATGGCCACCAACCTGTGGTCGGTGGAGAGCGGGGAGGAGGGGGTCACCGATCCCGCCAACCGGGGTCTCTTCCAAGCGCGCCAGCTCGGTCGGATGGACGCCGTGATGGCGGCCGGGTTGGGGGGCGGCTCGCTCGTCTACTCCAACGTGTTCCTCGAGCCGCCGCCCGAGGTGTTCGACGATCCACGCTGGCCGAGGTCGTGCAATCCGGAGCAGCTGGCGCCCTACTACCGGGTGGCCAAGGAGGTGCTCGGCGCCCGACCGGTGCCCGTTGACGATGGCGACCGCCGCGTCCGACGGCTCGAGGTGTTCACGGCAGTGGCCGAGAGGATGGGACGCCGGTCCACCCCGGCCGACGTGAACGTCTTCTTCGGCGGCGGCTCCCAGCCACTGCTGGCCCCGGGCATGGAGGCAACCAACCGCTACGGGGCGCTCCAGACCTCCTGCACCTACTGCGGGGAGTGCAACATCGGCTGCAACCTCCACGCCAAGAACACCCTCGACCTCAACTACCTGTACCGCGCCGAGCACGCCCACGGCGCCACCATCGTCACCGACCACCAGGTGGAGGGCATCGTCCCGCTCGACGCCCAGGGCCGGCCCGATCCGTCGGCCGACGGCGGCTACGGCTATCTCGTGACCGGCCGCGACCTCGACACCGGCGCCAGGCTCGAGCACCGGGCCAAGCGGGTGATCGTGGCCGCCGGCACCCTCGGATCAGTCGAGCTCCTGCTGCGGGCGCGCGACGTCGCCCACACGTTGCCGCGGCTCACCTCGTCCCTCGGGCAGGGGTTCTCGGGCAACGGCGACTTCCTCCTGTTCGTGGCCGGGGTGCAGGAGCCCACCGAGCCCTGCCGGGGCCCGGTGATCACGCAGTACATCGACCACGGCCTGTTCACCGACCCGCGTCCCGATGGGTTCGTGATGGAGGACTCCGGCTACCCCGTGCTGCTGGCCTGGTTCGTCGAAGGCGCCAAGCCGGAGGTGCTGAAGCTCCGAGCCGTCGCCGACGCCCTCCGGCGCGTCTTCGCCCGCACGGTTCGGGGTCGCTCCGGCGGTGTGGTGGGCTCGAACCTGGGTGCTCTGCTCCGGCACGGTCTCACCGAGGGCTCCGCGGTGCTGCTGTGCATGGGCCGGGACTCCTCCACCGGTACGCTCCACCTCGACAAGGCCGGCCGGCTCACGGGCCGCTGGCCGCGCAAGGAGAACCGCTCGCTCTACCGTTCGATCGTGGCCGCCGGGGAGGCCTTCAACACGGCGGCCGGCGGCCAGGCGGCCTTCGCGGTGCCGAGCTGGTGGCTGCCCTTCCGGCGCAACGTCACGGTCCACGCCCTCGGTGGGTGCCGCCTCGCTGACGACCCATCCACCGGGGTGGTCAGCAGCCACCCTGACGACTTCGGCCAGGCCTTCGGGTACCGGCATCTCTACGTGGCCGACGGCGCGATCCTGCCCGCCGCCGTCGGCGCCAACCCGGTCGCCACCATCTCCGCCCTGGCTGAACGGGTGGCCGAGGGCATCACCGGCCTCCCGCCCGACGCCGACCTCTGAGGACACGCCATGGACGCGACCCCTCCTCCCACGACCGACCCGGCTGGCCCCGGCCTCACGTTCCGCGAGACGATGCAGGGATGGGCCGCTGTCGGGGCCGAGTCGTTCGCCGCCGGACGTGACGCGGGTCAGGCAGCAGGAACCCCGCTCAGCTTCACGCTCACGATCACCGTCGATGACCTCGACCGCCTGACGGCCGATGCCGCCACCCCCTGTTGTCTCTCGGGCGAGGTGCACGCGGCGGCGCTGTCGCCGGAGCCGCTCCATGTGGTCGACGGCACCTTCCGCCTCATGGTGCCGGACCCCACCCGCACCGAGACGATGCACATGCGCTACGAGATGCAGCTCCAGGCGGGCGACGGCACCACCTACGCGTTCGACGGCTACAAGGTGCTCCGCACCGAACCACCCTGGCGCGCGTGGCCGGCCACCACCACCTTGTTCGTCACCATCACGGGCAGCGACGGCTCGATCCTCCGCGGGATCATCACCATCGGACCGAAGGCCTTCCTGGAGCTGCTCCGCTCGATGAAGGTGTCCCCTGGTACCGGCTTGTGGCGAGGGATCCGGGCCCGCCTCCGGTTCGCCCGCTCGTTCCTCGGTCGCCTCGCGCGACGCTACGCCGGCACCCTCGACCTGGCGGCGCGCTTCGAGCAGGACGGGCCGCTCTCGCTCCGTGCGCTGCGGTCGCCGGCCGACGAGCGGCGGTGGCGCGACGGCCAGGGAAGCTGGCACGACGGCGACCCGGGACCGGACGCCAACCTGATGCTCACCCGTCACGAGGGTGGCCTGAAGGGGCCGGTGCTCCTCGCGCCCGGCTTCGCCATGCAGGCGGCCTCCTTCGCCCTCCCCACCATCGACACGACGCTGACCGAGTTCCTCACCGACGCCGGCTACGACGTGTGGCTGTTCGACTACCGGGCCAGCACGGCCCTGCCGTCGTGCCGCACGTCGTTCACCATCGACGACGTCGCCCAGGACGACTTCCCGGCCGCCGTCGCCGAGGTGCGCCGCGTGACCGGCGCGGAGTCGGTGCAGCTCCTCGGCCACTGCGTGGGGTCGGTCGCGATCCTCATGGCGCTGCTCGCCGGACTGGAAGGCGTGCGCTCCGCGGTGTGCTCGCAGTACACGGTGCACCCTCACGCCGGCTGGCTCAACCGCACGAAGAACACCCTCCACGTGGCGGAGGCGATGGAGATGCTCCGCCTGCGGGGCATCGACGACGACTCGGCCCCCACCGCTCCCAACCGGGCGCTCGACGTCCTGTTGGCCGTGGTGCCGGTGCCGCGCGGTGAGCGCTGCGGACGTCCGGTGTGCCGGTGGCTCAACGCCACCTACGGCCTCACGCACACGCACACGCAGCTCAACGAAGCCACCCACGAGATGCTCGACGAGGCGTTCGGCTTCGGCAACGTCACCGGGCTGCGCCACCTGGCGCTCATGCACCGAAAGGGCCGAGCGGTGAGCCACACCGGCGAGGACATCTACCTGCCGCACGTGGACCGGCTGAGCATGCCGATCCTGTTCCTCCAGGGCTCGCTGAACCCGATCTTTCGGCCGCAGGGCACCCGCAAGACGGTCGACTGGCTGATCGAGCACCACGGTCCCGGCCGGCACCGGTACCTCGAGCTCGAGTCGTACTCCCACCTCGACACCATGATCGGTCGCAGGGCTGCCATCGACGTCTTCCCGGCCATCCTCGAGCACCTCGACGCCACCAACGCCTGAGGCGGCGGCGTCAGGCCCGAGCCAGGACGTTCTGGAGCCCCAGCACGCTGGCGGTGTCAAGGGCGGCGGCGCGGACCGAGGCGGCTCGAGCCGCATCGCCGGGCTGGGCCCGCTGGTCGAGGACGCGGGCCAGCTCAACCTGGGTCAGAGCCACCCAGGGCCGCGCTCCCAGCGACTCGTGGGCGATGACCGCCAGGTCGAGCTCGCGGACCGCGGCATCGAGGTGCCCGAGGTGGCCCTCCACCACGCCGAGGTGGTGGTGACCACTCCCCAGGTAGGTGACCAGCCCGGCGGTGGCGTGCTGGTCAGCCCAGGGTGCCAGCGCGTCGCGGACGTCGGCGAGGATCGCGGTGTGCCCGCAGAGCGAGGCGGCGGTGGCGGTGGCCACCATGCCCTGCCACCAGCTCCAGCTCTGGTCCGACTCGATCTGCGCCACTGGGCCGAGCCGCTCCAAGTGGTGCCAAGCACGGTCCAGCGCTCCCGATTCGGCCGCGAACCAGGCCAGCAGGGCCTCCCGGTAGGAGATGTCCATGTCCCGGACCACGTCGTAGGCCATCTCTGTCTGGCCCTCGAACAGGAGCCTCGGCATCAGGAGGGCGCCGACCATCGGCGCCGTCTGGCTGTGGCGTCCCCCGCTGAGCATCGCGTTGAGCTCGTCGACGATCGCCGACCCGGCGTCGAAGCGCCCCTCGTACATGGCGCGGAACGCGTCCCACATGAGCGGCAGCCGCTCGCACTCAGGCTGACGGAGCCGCTGGGCCAGGACCGACGTGACCCGCGCCGCCTGCGCCGCGCCACTGAGATCACCGAGGACGAAGCAGGCGACCATGCGCAGCTGCGCCGACCGGACCGCGAGGCTGTCGTCGGGGAGCCGGGCCGCGAGCCGGTCGACCTCGGTGGTGATGGCGAAGGTCTCCGCCATGGCGGCGGGTCCCTGCATCGTGCGCAGGCGCGAGAGCATCACCGTGGCCAGGAGCCGGTCGTCGTCCATCCCGCGGGCCAGCGCCAGCGCCTCCTCGACCAGCTCGTTGCGAGCGCAGGCGGGGTCGATGCGGTGGCGACGCTCGGCGAGCCGACCGAGCAGCAGCGCTCTCGTCGAGCTCGGCTCCGGGTGCCTCGCCAGGGCCTGCTCGATCAGGGCGATCGCTCGCTCGTTCACTGGTGGCGTCAAGGGGAGATCGCCGCCCAGCCCCAGCGCGGCGCGGGCGAACAGGTCGGCACGACCCGCTCGCCGGGCCTGGTCCGCCGCCTGGGCGAACTCCGCCTCTGCGTCGTCGAGACGCCCGGTCATGTTGAGGGCTTCGGCCAGGCGGAGCTGGACCTCCATGCCCTCGACATCACCGATGCGCGCCCGGTCGCCGAAGTAGGTGTGGGCGGCCCGCAGGTACTCGACCGCCGCGTCATGAGCTGTCGCGGCGATGGCCCGTTCTCCCGCCTGCAGCGCGCTCGCGACGGCCTCCTCGACGTGGCCGGCCACCGCCGCCTCGCCCCAGTGATGGGCCAGGTCCGGCCAGTGGCGCTCCCCCGTCCCCAGCGCCTCGATGGCCCTGGCGGCGGCGACATGCCCGCGGACCCGACGCGTGGCCGGCAGGTCGTCGTAGATCGTCATCCGCATGAGCAGGTGGACGAACGAGTAGCAGCCGGGGCTCGCCTCTGCCACCAACCCGGCCTCGATCGCCGGTTCGAGGGCGGCGAGGGTGGCGGCGACATCGACCCCACACGCGTGGGCCACGAGGCGGATGTCGAACTCCTCGCCGAAGAGGGCCGCCGCCACCAGCAGGTCGTTCGTCGGCTCCGGCAGGGTGGCCAGACGTTGCCGGACGAGGTCGCGGACACCTTGCGGGATGCCAGCCTCCGAGATCGATCCGACGGTCCAGCGGCGTCCGTCGAACGAGGCGGCCTGGGTGTCGACGAGGTGGCGGATCAGCTCTCTGATGAAGAAGGGGTTGCCCTCGGTCCTCGCGTACAGCTCGGTCACCACCTCGGCGAGGTCGCCCAGCTCGTGCCCGGCGGCGGCCGACACGTAGGCCTCGACCTCCTCGAGGGTGAGCCCGGCCAGGTGGACGACGGTGGCTCCGCCCCGCCGGCGCAGCTCGCCGAGGGCCAGCTCCGAGGGCGCGTGGCGAGCCACATCGGTGTGGCGGTAGATCACGATCACCATGACGCCCGGCGGAGCGGCCGCCACCGCGAGGTGCTCGAGGAGCGCGATGGTCGACGGATCGGCCCACTGGAAGTCATCGATCACCAGCACGACCCCCGAGGTGAGGTCGGCGAGAGCAGCCAGCGATGCGCTGACCGCGTTGAACAACCGGTACCGGTTGCCGCTGGCCTCGCCGTCGATCGGGGCAGCCAGGCCGGGGACGAGCTGCTCCAGCCGGGGGACGAGCCGCGCGAGGTCTCCGCTGTGGGGAGCCAGCACCGTACGGACCGTCTGGCGATCCAGCCCGTCCGCGAGCGTCGACAGCGCCTCGGCGAAGGGTTGGTGGGGCGAACCGCCGAACGGGTCACTACGGCCGTAGAGCACCGGCGCGCCACCAGCGTGGAGGCGTGTGGCCGCTTCGGCCACCAGACGGGTCTTGCCCACGCCCGGTTCACCGGACACGAGCACGACCGGCGAGCTCCGCTCGCGCGCGGCGTCCCAAGCCAGCAGGATCTGCTCGAGTGCTCGACCCCGACCGATGACGTCGATGTCGCCGTCGAAGCGCATCCGGGTGGGCAGCGGGGGCTGCCGCAGCTCCCCCGAGCGGGACGACCGCAGCGGCGGGAAGTCACCCGCCTGCACCTCCGGAACGGGCAGCCACCAGATGCGCTCCGGCTCCCGCAGCCCCTTCAGCGCGAAGGACCCCAGATCCACCAGGTCGACCTCGGGACCGAGGAGGGCGGCCGTGACGCCGGAGACGAGCACCTGCCCGCCGTGCCCGGCGTCGGACACCCGAGCCGCTCGGTTCACTGTGGCCCCGTAGTAGTTACCGTCGCGCTGCTCGACGGGGCCGGTGTGGACACCCATCCGCACCCGCAGCCGAGCCGCATCGGGCCACGGGGCCGTGCTGAGCGCGATCTGCCCGTCGCGGGCGGCGCCGACCGCGGCGCTGGCGGCTGAGAACGCCACCCCGAAGCCGTCGCCACCGGTGAAGAAGACGATGCCTCCGTGACGGGCCGCAACCTCACGCAGGATGTCGTCGTGCAGCTGCAGCGCGACCCGCATGGCGGCGGGATCGTGGTCCCACCACGTGGACGAGCGCTCGATGTCGGTGAACAGGAAGCTGACCGCAGCGGAGGAGTCGATCGCGGGGAGCGTACCGATACCTGGACGACGCCCCACCGCTGGTGTGACAGGGTGCAGTCCCGGCCGACGGAACAGGGGGAGCTGCCATGGCCGATCTGCTGGAGCTGAGCGCCCGCATCATCGATGCTGGTCACGCCGAGGAGCCCGTCAACCGCATCACCCAGGAGCTGTCCGAGGTAGGCGACAACCTCGCCATGATCGAGTCGTTCTCCCATGTGGTGCTGCTGGGCACCGGGGGTGGCCTGGTGGCCTTCGACACGAGCAGCGGCCACACCGGCCGAGCCTGCGTCGAGAGCCTGCGGGCGTGGAACCCGGAGCCCGTGTCGCACCTCGTCTACACCCATGGCCACGTCGATCACGTCGGGGGCAGCGGTGCCTTCATCGCCGATGGGGAGGCGCGGGGTCACGCTCGGCCACAGGTGGTGGCCCATGAGGCAGTGCCCGAGCGCTTCGACCGCTACCGCCGCACCAACGGGTGGAACCTGGCTGTCAACCAGCGGCAGTTCGGCTGGCTGGCGCCCTCCGGCAACCTCGGCATCGGCGGCGAGGGCCGCTTCCTGCCGGAGGACACCGCGGAGCCCGGGGTGACCTACCGCGACACCCTGTCGCTCGACGCCGGCGGTGTGCCGATCGAGCTCCACCACGCGAAGGGCGAGACCGACGACCACACCTGGGCCTGGCTCCCTGACCAGCGGGCGATCTGCTCCGGCGACTTCCTCATCTGGAACTTCCCCAACGCCGGCAACCCGCAGAAGGTGCAGCGCTACCCGGAGGAGTGGGCCCGGGCCCTGCGGGACATGGCCGCCATGGAGCCCGAGCTGTTCCTGCCCGCCCACGGGCTGCCGATCGGCGGGAAGGCCCGAATCGCGCAGGTCCTCAACGAGGTGGCCACCGCCCTCGAAGACCTCGTTGCCGCCGTGCTCGAGCGGATGAACGCCGGCGCCCGCCTCGACGAGATCGTCCACGAGGTCAAGGTGCCCGATGACGTCCTGGCCCGCCCCTTCCTCCGGCCGCTGTACGACGAGCCCGAGTTCGTGGTGCACAACGTGTGGCGCCGCTACGGGGGCTGGTGGGACGGCGACCCAGCCACCCTCAAGCCGGCTCCGGCGGCGTCGCTGGCCGCCGAGGTGGCGTCGTTGGCCGGCGGCGCGCTGGCGCTGGCCACGAGGGGCGAAGCGCTGGCCGAAGCGGGCGATCTGCGCCTGGCCTGCCATCTCGTCGAGCTGGCCGGCTTGGCCGCGCCTGAGGACCACGCGGTGCAAGGGATCCGGGCCGCCGTCTACGAGCGGCGCCGCAAGGCCGAGCATTCCCTGATGGCCAAGGGCATCTACGCGTCTGCGGTGGGGGAGAGCAAGGACGCCCTCGGCGACCCGTGAGCCTCGGTGGCGTCGGGGGACACGGCGGGGTGGGAGGCTGGGCGCATGAACGGGCGCGGCGCTCTTCCGGTTCGCATCGCGGGCCTCCGGAAGTCCTTCGGGCGGACGCTGGCCCTCGACGGGCTCGACCTCGAGATCCGAGCGGGCGAGGTGCACGGCTTCCTGGGTCCGAACGGCTCCGGCAAGACCACCACCATCCGGGTGCTGCTCGGCCTGCTGCGGGCCGATGGCGGCACGGTCGAGCTGCTAGGGGGCGATCCATGGCGCGACGCGGTGGAGCTGCACCGTCGCCTGGCCTACGTGCCCGGGGACGTGTCCTTGTGGCCAGAGCTCACCGGCGGCGAGGTGATCGACCTGCTCGGCCGGTTGCGGGGCGGGTTCGACCCCCGCCGTCGGGACGCCCTCGTCGAGCGCTTCGACCTCGACCCCACCAAGAAGGGCCGGGCCTACTCCAAGGGGAACCGGCAGAAGGTGGCGCTGGTGGCGGCCCTCGCGTCCGAGGTGGAGCTGTTGCTGCTCGATGAGCCCACCGCGGGCCTCGACCCCCTCATGGAGCAGTCGTTCCGCGACCTCATCGAGGAGGAGCGCGAGAGCGGCCGCACCGTGCTGCTGTCGAGCCACATCCTGGCGGAGGCGGAGGCGCTGTGCGACCGGGTGAGCATCATCCGCCAGGGGCGCACCGTGGAGACGGGGACGCTGGCCGACCTGCGCCACCTCACGCGAACCTCGATCACCGCCGAGCTGGACACCGTGCCGGAGGGGCTCGCCGCGCACCCTGCTGTGCACGACCTCGACGTGCAACACGGGGACGGGCAGGGCGCACGCGTGCGCTGCCAGGTCGATGAGGCCCAGCTCGGCGACGTGCTGGCCCTGCTCACCACGGGCGGTGTCCGTACGCTGACGAGCCAGCCGCCGACCCTCGAGGAGCTGTTCCTCCAGCACTACGCCGCACCGAACGACGCGGCGCGATGACCCACCCGAGCGATCTCAAGGGGACCTGGGCGCTGGTCGGGCTGGCGCTCCGGCGCGATCGCGTCCTCCTCCCGGCGTGGACGTCGGTGTTCGCGCTCATGGTCGTCGGCTCCGCCACCGCCACGGTCGACCTCTACCCCACCGTCGCCTCCCGGGTGCAGGCCGCGCAGGCCATCAACGGCACCGGATCGCTGGTCGCGCTCTACGGACCGATCTACGAGCCGACCTCGCTGGGCGCGGTGGCCATGGTGAAGCTGACGAGCATGGGCGCCGCCATGGTGGCGGTGCTGACCGCCATCCTCACCATCCGCCACACCCGGGCCGAGGAGGAGACCGGACGGCTCGAGCTGCTGGGCGCCACCGTGGTGGGACACGGGGCTCCACTCACCGCCGCGTTGGCGGTGGCCGCGATGACCAGCGTGGCCATCGGCGCGCTGAGCGCCCTCGGCCTCGTGGTGAGCGGCCTCCCGGTGGGGGGCTCGGTCGCCTTCGGCGCGTCGTGGGCGGGAGCTGGCATCGCGTTCGCATCGGTGGCCGCCGTAGCGGCGCAGCTCACCACCACCGCACGCAATGCGACGGGCCTGACGATGGGGGCCCTCGGCGTCACGTACGTGCTGCGCGGGATCGGCGACACCAGCCCGAGGGTGAGCTGGCTGGTGTGGACGTCGCCGATCGGCTGGGCCCACCGGATGCGGGCCTTCGCCAGCGAGCAGTGGTGGGTGCTGGGGCTGATCGCAGGCTTCGCCGTCGCGGCAGTGGCGAGCGCCTACGCCCTGTCGGCCCGCCGTGACATCGGGGCGGGCCTGCTCCCCGACCGACCCGGCCCGGCCCGGGCCGGCTCCCGGCTCCGGAGCCCGCTCGGGTTGGCCTGGCGGCTGCAGCGGAGCGCCCTGCTGGCGTGGACCGCCGCGTTCGCGCTGCTCGGGATCGTGGTGGGCAGCATCGCGTCAGACGTGGGTTCGCTGATCGAGAGCCCGAACGCGCAGGACCTGATCCGTCGGCTCGGTGGCGAGAAGGGCCTCACCAACGCGTTCCTCGCCGCCGAGCTCGGCGTGCTCGGCGTGATCACCGCGGCCTACGGCGTGCACGCCGCCCTGCGGCTCCGCACTGAGGAGACGTCGATGCGGGCCGAGCCCGTGCTGGCCACCGGGGTGGGCCGACTGCGGTGGGCCGCGAGCCACCTCCTGGTGGCCATGGGCGGCACGACCAGCCTGGCACTGGCCTCGGGCCTGGCCGTTGGGATCACCCACGCTCTCCACACCGGCCACGCCGCTGACGTGCTCAGCGTCCTCAGCGGGGCGCTCGTGCAGCTCCCGGCCATCTGGGTGGTGCTCGGAGTCGTGGTGGCCACCTTCGGTGCCGGTCCGCGCCTGGCCGGCCTGAGCTGGGTGGCACTGGTGGCGTTCCTGTTGGTGGGCGAGTTCGGGGCGCTCTTCAGGCTGCCGCAGCAGGTGATGGATCTGTCGCCGTTCGCCCACGTCCCCCAGCTGCCCGGCACCGCGCTCCAACCGACGCCGATCATCGCGCTCCTCGGCGTGGCCGTGCTGCTCACCACCACAGGCCTTGCCGGCCTCCGCCGCCGCGACGTCGGCTGAGAGTCACCGTGGGCTGAACGCTGCTACACACGCAGCGTGAACGATTGGGTAGCGACGACGACGCGCAACGCACGCTCGGTGCAGACCACGATCGGCTGGATCTTCTGGGACCCGGGCGCGGTGGCCCGCTTCGAGGCGCTCGGCCTGCCCGGGCCCCTGGGCTACATCGCCGCCCGCGGCGCCCCTCTGGCGCCGGCGGGGGCCGACGCCGTGATCGCGGCCTTCGGCTCGATTTCCCCGGCCGCCATCCGGTGGGCCTTCGACCTCGTGGCCGCCTCGACCACGTTCGAGGACGTGTGGCGAGCGCGAGACGAGGCCGTGCTCGATGGCCTCATGCGGCACGCCCCGGACATCCTCGAGCCGCTGGCCCGGCTCGGGCCCGCACTGTGGCCGGTCGTGGACCAGCTGCCCACCCTGGGCAGGGTGCTCTTCGCCGCCCACCTGCCGGTGCCCCGACCCGACGACCCGGTGCTGTCGGGCTGGCATGCGGTGAACTGCATCCGCGAGTGGCGAGGCGACACCCATTGGGCACTGGTGGCGGCGGCCGGCCTCACCGGCGTGGAGGCATCGGTCCTGCACAACGCCTGGCTTGGCTACGAGCCCGACTGGCTCCCACTGTCGCGCGGAACTGACGCCACCGACCTCGCCAGCGCCTGGCGCTCCCTCGAGGCCAAGGGGCTGGCCGAGTCCGGCGCCGCCACCGCCGCCGGCCACGAGCTGCGCCAGCGGATCGAAGACGACACCGACCGGCGCACGACCTTGCCCTGGGAGCTGCTTGGCCGAGAAGCGGCCGTGCGCTTCGCCGAGGACTTCGAGCCGCCGTGTGTGGCGTTGCTGGCCCGCGTCGACGAGACCGCCGGTCCCAACTATCAGCCCGCGTCGCGCCTCCGGCCGCAGTAGGGCCCTGTGGCCTTGACCGCCCGGTCAAGGTTCACGTTGACTGAACGGCGATGGCCACGATCGACAAGGACGCACTCAAGCGGAAGTACGCCGAGGAGCGCGACAAGCGCCTGCGGCCCGACGGCAACGAGCAGTACCTGCAGCTCAAGGACCAGCTCGCCCACTACCTCGAGGACCCCTACACGCCTGTCACCGAGCGGGCGTCGAAGACCGATCACGTGACCGTGGCCTTCATCGGCGGCGGCTTCGCCGGGCTCGTCACGGGCGCCCGGCTCAAGGAGGCCGGCATCGACGACGTGCGCATCATCGAGAAGGGCGGCGACTTCGGCGGCACCTGGTACTGGAACCGCTACCCCGG
>DAIQBC010000005.1:0-23628 GCA_036781345.1 Acidimicrobiales bacterium
CGAGCCCACGAGGTTCATGGCCGCCTTCGACCCGGTGGCCACTCCCGCGGCGATGGTCGCGGATGGGCAAGGGGACCCACCCGCCGAGACGCTCGCGCAGCTGATCGCCAGCAACGACGACCTCGCGGGACTGGTCGACGGCCTCGTGGACGACGACTGGGACAAGCTGGGCGAGGCGCCTCCTGGGCACGTCCCGATCCACCTGGTGGCTGACCACGCGCTCTGGGACGCCTGGGTGCACGAGCGGGACATCGTGCTCCCGCTCGACCGTCGGCCGGTGGTCGACTCCGACGAGGTGCTCGTCTCGCTGCGCTACTGCGCCGCTCTGGGACGAGCGATGATGGTGTCGGTGGGCTCGACCGAACAGGGGGCCATCGAGCTCGTCGTGCAGGACCCGGCCGACCGTCTCGTGGTCGAGGTGGACGGTGACGTGGTCCGGGTCCACGACGGCGAGTCCCCGGCCGGCACGCCCGTGGTTGAAGCCGATGCCGTCGCGCTGGTGGAGATGCTCAGCCTGCGCGACGACGACCTCTCGCGGCCGGCAGGGCTGGCGTGGCTCACCGCCGGCCTGGCCGAGGCCTTCGACCAGCCTCAACCGCGCTGATCAGCTTCGAGCAACCGATCAAAGGCGGGCAGCACAGCTTCGTCGCAGTACGTGTCCTCGAAGGCCTGGCGAGCCTTGGCTCGGGTGCTGGCATCGCCTCGCAGCGTCCGCACGGCCGCAACCAAACCCTCGACATCACCGTTGCGGAGGCTGCGCCCCACCCCGTGCCTGCTGATGGCTTCGTCGACGTTGCTGCCAGCCGGGCCCACGTACAGCACTGGGAGGCCGGCGGCCAGGTTGGCGTGGAGCTTGGACGGGCTCATCACGCCGAGCGAGCGATCGTCGAGCGTGATGAGGGCCATGTGAGCTCCCGCCATCACCGCCGGCGTGTCCTCCTTGGGGACGTAGGTGTGGAGCACCACGTTGGCGAGCCCGCGATCGCTGACCGCTTGCTCGAGCTCCTGCCACCGGTCACCCCCTCCGACGAACACGAACACGGCCTCATCCGCGAGCTGCTCGGCGGCGTCGAGCACGGTGTCGAAGCGGTGGCCGACCCCGGTGTTGCCGAGGTAGAGGACCACGGTGCGCTGGCCGATGCGGTCATCCGCGTACCCGGCCCACAGAGGTTCCGTGGAGTGCGTCTCCGGGAACAGCGCCCGTCGTTCCCAGTTGGGGATCACCGTGAACAGCGGTCGACTCGGCCCGGCTGCGTACTGGGACTCGAGCAGGTCAACCATGGCGCCGTCGAGGCCGACGACCAGCTCGACCCGTCCGAAGGTCCAGCGGTTGACGGCCCGGAGGGCGCGGCTGATGGCCCCTCCGGGGCGCAGCTCACCGAAGCGCTCGGCCGCGTCGGGGTAGCAGTCCATGCTCCACAGCACGATGCGGGTGCGTCGGTGCAGGAGCTGGTGGAGCACGGCCGCCACCACCGCGAACGGCGGCGTGGTCATGGCGATGATGACGTCCTGGCGAGGAAGCAGCATCAGCCGGAGCGCACTGCCCACCGAGAACGACGCATACCCGACCAGGCGGCGGGTGCGTGAGGACTTGCCGAGATCGGGGGTCCAGACGCGTCGGATCCGGAGCGCTGGTCCGGACCTCACCACCCCGGTCCGGGTCAGGCCTTCGAGATAGCCGGCTCGTCCCGCGACGACGGTGACCTGGTCACCGAGAGCCGCCCGGTGCTCGGCCAGGGACGCCGCGAGCTGGGCGGTGGGACTGATGTCGGGGGCGTAGAACTGGTTGAGCAGCGTCACGCGCACGGGCGGGTGCCCATCAGTCGAGCTGGGCGGTCACGGCCGCCACCATCTCGTCGACGATCGTGGGAAGGTCGTGCTCGAGGCGCCATCCCGGGAAGTGGCCACGGAACTTGGCCATGTCGGTGTAGTAGCAGATGTGGTCGCCCACTCGGGCCTGCTCGTCATAGGTGAGGATCGGCCGCTTGCCGCCTGACGCGGTGGCCACAAGCTCCACGCACTCGAGGAGGCTGGCTGCGTTGGCCTTGCCCCCGCCGAGGTTGTAGGCCTCGCCGGGGCGCGGCTCCTGGGCGAAGGCCCAGAAGGCGCCGATGACGTCAGCCGAGTGGATCTGGTCGCGGACCTGCTTCCCCTTGTACCCGAAGACCGTGTAGGCCCGCTCGCGCAGGGCGGTGTGCACGAGGTAGCTCAGGAACCCATGCAGCTCCACTCCGGAGTGGTGCGGTCCGGTGAGGCAGCTGCCCCGGAAGGTGCCGGTGCGCAGCCCGAAGTACCGGCCGTACTCCTGGGTGAGGACATCGGCCGCCACCTTCGAGGCCCCGAACAGAGAGTGGGTGCAGTGGTCGAGGGACATCTCCTCGTCGATGCCCTCGTTGAGCGCCGGGTCGGCGTAGTCCCAACGCGTCTCGAGCTCCACGAGGGGGACGCGGTTCGGGTTGTCCCCGTAGACCTTGTTGGTGGACACCGTGATGAACACGGCGTCGGGCGTGTGACGCCGCGCTGCCTCGAGCAGGTTCAGGGTTCCGCCGGCGTTCACGTCGAAGTCGTCGAAGGGCCGGGACGCGGCCAGGTCGTGGCTGGGCTGGCCGGCTGCGTGGATGACCAGCTCGTACGCACCCGCCCGGAGCAGCGCGTCCACGGCGGCCCGGTCGCGGATGTCGGTGTTGTGGTGGGTGTACCGAGGGCAGGTGGCCTCCAGGCGCTGCCGATTCCACGTCGTGTCGCCGCCGGGCCCGAAGAAGTCGGCCCGCATGTTGTTGTCGACGCCGTGCACGTCGAAGCCCAGGCGGTCGAAGAACTCGACGGCCTCTGAGCCGATGAGACCGGCGCTGCCGGTGACGAGCACCCTCACCGGGATGCGGGCGCGGCTGCGGGGCGCAGGGACATGGCCGGGGACACTACCGGCTGCCATGTCAGACTCCTCAGGCCGCCCATGCGAGTCGCCGTCACCCTCGAGCAGTGCTGGCACCGGGTGCCCGGTGGGACGGCGCGCGCCACGCTGGACACGGTGGCCGCCATCCAGGCCCGCGGTGACGTGGAGCAGGTGGGCGTCAGCGCCTGGCATCGGCACCCCGCCCCAGAGGCCTGGCGGCCGACGATCGCCGTGCGACAGCTCCCGGTGCCGAGGCTGGCGCTCTACGACGCATGGCAACGGCTTCGGCATCCACGGGTGGAGCGGGCGACCGGTCCGGTGGACCTCGTCCACTCGACCGCCCACGTGGCAGCCGCGTCGTCGGCGCCGATGGTGGCCACCATCAACGATCTCCACTTCCTGCACGAGCCGGGCCACTTCACACCCCGCGGGATCGCGGTGTTCAGTCGCTTCCTGGATGTCGTGCGGGCCGAGGCGGCGATCGTTGTGTGCCCCTCCGAAGCCACCCGGGCCGATTGCGAGCGGGCAGGGATCGACGCCGATCGCCTGCGCGTCACGCCGTTGGGGTCGGACGCCCGGCCCGTGGGTCCTGGGGAGGTGGCGCGCGTGCGGGCGGCGTACGACCTGCAACGAGCGTTCGTGCTCTTCACGGGAACCATCGAGCCGCGCAAGAACCTGGCTCGCCTCCTCGAGGCCTTCGCCCGGCTGGGGGATGTCGACGCCGACCTCGTGGTGGTGGGCCCGGAGGGCTGGAGCACCCAACTCCCATCGACGCCGATCCGTCGGCTCGGGTTCGTCCCGCAGGCCGACCGTGACGCCCTCTATGCGGCGGCCACGGTCGTGGCCTACCCCAGCCTGCGGGAGGGCTTCGGGTTGCCGGTGCTCGAGGCCATGGGGCAAGGAGCCGCTGTCGTCACCTCGGCCACGACCTCCACGGCCGAGGTGGCCGGGGAGGCGGCGCTGCTGGTCGACCCCCTCGACGTCGATGCCATTGCGGGAGCGTTGCGCCGACTGCTGGATGATCCCGACCTGGTCACTCGCCTTGGGCGGGCGGCGCGCGCCCGGGCGGCCCGTTTCACGTGGGACCGCACGGCGACGGCGGTCGTGGCGGCCTACCAGGCCGCGCTGGGTGAGTCGGCGTGACTCGCGCCACGGTCGGCATCAACCTGCTCTGGCTGGTGCCGGGTCAGGTGGGCGGCAGCGAGCAGTCGACCCTCGCCACCCTTCGGGCCCTGCACGAGCTCGCCCCACCCGACCTCGAGCTGCGGTTGTTCGTGCTGGAGTCCCTCGTCGCCGCGCATCCTGATGTGGCCGCGGCGTTCTCCACGAAGGTGCTCCGCATGTCCGGACGATCGCGCCTCCTGCGCGTGGTCGCCGAGACGTCGTGGTTGGCGGCGCGCACACGGAAGCTGGATCTCGTGCACCACGCGGGCGGGACAGCTCCGCCCGTGCGCACGGCCCCCTACGTCCTCACGGTGCACGATCTGCAGCCCTTGGAGCGCTCGCGCACCCATGGGCGGGTCAAGCGTGCGTACATGCGCGCCGTGCTGCCCCGTTCGTTGCGCGGCGCTCGCGCCGTGGCCGTGCCGAGCGAGTTTGCACGCCGGTCGGTGGTGGCGAGGTGCGCCCTGGACCCCGCCAGGGTGGTCACCATCCCCCACGTGGCGCCCTGGCCTCCCCGCGCGTCAACGCCGTCCGACGAGCTGCGTCGCCGCTTCGAGCTCGACGGCCCCGTCGTGCTGTACCCGGCGATCACCTACCCGCACAAGAACCACACCACGCTGGTGGAGGCCTTTGCCCGCGTGCATCAGGTCCACCCCGACGCGCTGCTGGTGCTGCCCGGGGGCGAGGGCGCATGCGAGCCGGACCTGATCGCGCAGGTGGAGCGGCTCGGATTGCGGGGCTGCGTCCGACGGCTCGGGCGGATCTCCGAGGCGGACAAGGCCGGGCTCCTTGCGCTGGCTGACGTGGCGGCGGTCCCATCGACCTACGAGGGCTTCGGATTGCCGGCCGCCGAGGCCATGGCCGCGGGGGTTCCTCTCGTCGCCGCCGAGGCCACGGCACTGCCCGAAGTGGTCGGGGACGCCGGCGTCCTCGTCGACCCGCTGGACGTTGCAGGCTGGGCGGCGGCCATCGGCCGACTGCTGGGCGACCCGGCGGAGCGGGCCGTCCTGGCGGAACGGGGGCGAGCGCGGACGCAGCGCTTCACCGTCCGGGACAACGCCGTGGCCTTCGCGTCCCTCTACCGGAGCGCTCTGGACCCGAGCGGACGGGCGGGCCAGGCCTGACTGTGTGGCGCCGCTCGCCCCTTGTAGAGTGGGCGACCCTATGGGCAAAGCATCGTCCTCCAAGAAGGTGGCACGCGCGGCGCGAGCCGGAGGTCGGGTCTCGTCCGGCCAACCGCGCAGCCTGCTGTTCCCTGGCGTGCTGACCCTGGTAGTGGTCCTCGGCGTGGCGCTGGTGGTGTACGCGCGCAACGACCGGCTCCAGCAAGACCTCGGCGGCGTACCGCAGCGGAACGACCACATCCACGCGGCCTTCGCGGTAAACGTGTGCGGCGAGTTCAAGGCCGACCTCCCCGAGTTCGAGAGCCCCATCGGCATCCACACCCATGGCGATGGCGTGCTCCACATCCACCCCTTCTCGCAAGCCGGCTATGGCAACAACGCCACCCTTGGCCGGTTCTTCCAGGACGCCCGGGAAGACGGCTCCCTCGACGTGTCGGTGAGCGACTCCAAGCTCAACTACCTCGATGAGACCTACGAGGAAGGCAAGACCACCTGCGAGGGCGTCAAGGATCCGGAGCTGCGCTTGGCCTGGTGGGACGACGTGCAGGCCGCCGACTCGGTGCCGCAGGTCACGTCGGGTGACTTCAACTCGCGACGGCTGGACACGAACGGCGCCGGCATCACGCTCTACTTCGGTGACCCCGACGCCGACATCCCCAAGCCCCCCACCGCTGCCAACCTCGCCGAGCTGGGCGCCAAGGACCAGACGTCCGCTGAGACCACGACGACGGTCGCGGGTGCGAGCACGACGACGGTGGTGGGCGACACCGCCACGACCACCGCCGCGCCCTAGCCGTCGATGCAGGCGGTCGTGCTCGTCGGGGGCTTCGGCACCCGCCTCCGCCCCCTCACCCGCACGACACCCAAGCAGATGCTGCCTGTGGGCAATCGGCCCATGATCGAACGGGTGCTCAGTCACCTGGCGGACCACGGCGTGACGTCGGCCGTCCTGGCCCTCGGCTACCGCCCGGACGCCTTCCAGGAGGCCTACCCCTCCGGGCGCTGTGCCGACATGGAGCTCCACTACGCCATCGAGCCAGTGCCGCTCGACACGGGGGGGGCCATCCGCTTCGCGGCCCTGGATGCTGGGATCGACGACCGCTTCCTGGTGCTCAACGGCGATGTGCTCACCGACCTCGACGTCGGTGCGCTCCTGGCCCGGCACGAGCGCACCGGCGCGGAGGGCACCATCGCCCTCCACCGTGTCCAAGACCCCACGGCCTTCGGCGTGGTCCCCACCGATGCCGATGGGCGGGTGACGGCGTTCATCGAGAAGCCCCCGCCCGGACAGGCACCCACCGATCTGATCAACGCCGGCACGTACGTGCTAGAGGCGTCGGTCCTCGACCGGATCCCATCCGACCAGCCGGTGAACGTGGAGCGGGTGATCTTCCCGGCGATGGTGGCCGACGGCTCGCTCTACGCCCTGGATGGTCATACCTACTGGATCGATGCAGGCACCCCGTCCACCTACCTGGCCGCCAACCTGGACCTTCTCACGGGCCGCCGCGGCGCTCCCGAAGCGGGCATCCACGCCAGCGCCGTGGTGGCGGGAGAGGTCACCCTCTCCTGGATCGGGGAGGAGGCGTCGGTGTCCGCAGGGGCGGTCGTCGAGCGATCGGTCGTGTTCCCACGGTCCACCATCTCCCAGGGAGCGGTGGTGCGGGATGCCATTGTGGGGGTTGGTGCCCGCGTGGGTGCCGGTGCGGTGGTCGACGCCGGCTCGGTGATCGGCGACGCCGTGGTGGTCCCCGACGGTGCACGCCTGTCGGGGGTTCGGATCCCGGAGGAGGACTGATGCGGGCACTGGTCACCGGCGGGGCCGGGTTCATCGGATCGACGCTCGTCGACCGGCTGCTGGCGGGCGGACACAGCGTCGACGTGGTCGATGACCTCTCGAGCGGCACGCTGGCCAACCTGGCCGAGGCGCGGGCCGATCGAAGCAACGACCTGAAGGTCCATCAGATCGACATCCGAGACCCCGCGGTGGTCGACCTCATCGGCCGTCGCCAGCCGGAGGTGGTGTTCCATCTGGCCGCCCAGGCCGACGTGCGGGTGTCGGTGGCCCGTCCGGCCTTCGATGCCGAGGTGAACGTGGTGGGCAGCATCAACGTGCTCGAGGGCGCCCGCGTGGGCGGGGCCCGCAAGATCGTCTTCGCGTCGAGCGGTGGCACGATCTACGGCGAGCCGGCTCCATCCGAGCTGCCGGTGAAGGAGTCGCACCCTCAGCAGCCGTTGTCTCCCTACGGCGTGGCCAAGCGGGTGGTCACCGACTACCTGCACGTGTACCGGGAGCTGCACTCGATCGAGTTCACCTCGCTGGCCATGGCCAACATCTACGGGCCACGCCAGGACCCCCACGGCGAGGCGGGCGTGGTGGCCATCTTCGCGGGGCTGCTGCTGGCCGGGCAGCCCTGCACCGTGTTCGGCGACGGCACGCAGACCCGCGACTTCGTGTACGTCGACGATGCTGTGGACGCCTTCGTGCGGGCCGCCGACCGGGGGAGCGGCCTCCTCTGCAACATCGGCACGGGGGTGGAGACCTCGGTGAACGAGCTCTACCGTGCGATGGCGACCGCGGCGGGGGTGGCTGAGCCACCCATCCACGCCGAGGCACGCGCCGGCGAGCTGGCCCGTAGCGCCCTCGATCCGGGCCGGGCCGCCCTGCATCTCGGCTGGGAGCCGTGGACCGATCTGTCCACTGGGGTCGCCGAGGTCTTGCGCTGGTTCGGGAGCTGATCTCGCCCTAGCGGAACAGGTCTTCCTGGGGCGGGCGCACGATCTCGGCCCGCACCTCTCCTGGACCCAGCCAGGCCGGGTCCACCCCTCGGATCACCGCGGCGGCCACCCCAGCTGCCTTGCCCATCACGAGCTCGGCCGCTGAGGCCAGCTCGTCGACCACGCACACTTCGGTGACCTGGAGCTCGCGGCCCCGGCTGTCTTCGGTGCCCCGAAGGTCGACCACGGCCCGGATGCCGGCGCAGCCGATGGCGACATCGGTGAGCCCGCGCCGCCAGGGCCGGCCGAAGGTGTCGGACACGATCACGGCCACCTCGACGCCCAAGGTGGCCCGGAGCCCGTCGCGGATCCGACGGGCGGAGCGATCGCTGTCGTCGGGGAGCAGGGCGGCCCAGCCCTCGTCGACGTTGGACAGGTCGACGCCGGCATTGGCGCACACGAAGCCGTGCTTGGTCTCGCTGATGATGAGATCGCCCCGCCGCCGGACGATCCGCACGGACTGGTCCTCCACGATGGCCTTGTGGCCGCGGGGGTCGACGTCGTCGATCCGCGCCATCGCGTTCTCGGCCTTCGACACCACCTTCTGCGTGACCACCACCACGTCGCCATCGCGCAGCTCGGGCGCAGCCGCGGCGATGAACTCGGCCAGGTCGTCGCCGGCGCGCACCTCCGGGATGCCGTTGATGGAGAAGACCTCGAGCCGGGTCATGCCAGCACCACTTCCGCCAGCGCCCTGGCCTCGGCGGGTCCGCGCATGATCGTGGCCGCCACCACGCACCGGACCCCTTCTGCTTCGACGGCCGCGACGTGCCCGACGTCGGCCTCGTCGATGACGAGGGTGGCCACGAGCGGCGCGTAGAGGCGCGCCACGCCGGTCACCGATGCCTCGTGGCCGAGCTCGCGCAGCAGATGGTCGGCAGGACCCTTCAGTGCGGCGCCGGCGATGATGGGGGAGACGGCCACCGCGTCGGCTCGGCGGGCCTCCACGGCGGCGCGCACGCCGGGCACCGCCAGCACTGGATCGATGGACACCAGCGGGTTGGACGGTGCGATCACCACCCGGCGGGCCTCCGCGAGGGCCGCGAGGACGCCAGGTGCGGGCCGGGTCACCTCGGCTCCGTCGAACCGCACCGCGCTGACCGTCACGTCGTGCCGTCGCTCCACGAAGTACTCTTGGAACCCGATCTCGCCCTCACCGACGACCGTGACACGCGTCTGCAGGCGGTCGTCGGTGACAGGGATGAGCCGCAGGCCCAGCGACCAGGCGTCGGCGATCTCCTGGCTCACGGTCGACAGCGTCGCTCCGCTGCGCAAGCGGTCGGTGCGGTAGAGGTGGGTGGCGAGGTCGCGGTCGCCCAGGTTGAACCACGTGCGGGCATCGGGGTAGCGGGCCAGCGCATCCATCGCGTGCCAGGTCTCTCCCGCCAGCCCCCAGCCTCGCTCTGGGTCGATGGCGCCCGCCACCGTGTAGGTGATCGTGTCGAGGTCTGGGCTCACATGCAGGCCGTGGAGCTCGATGTCGTCGCCGACGTTGACGACGGCGGTGATGTCAGCGGGCGGCATGGCCTGAACCATCCCGGCGAGGAGGCGGGCGGCGCCGACCCCACCGGACAGGACGGCGATCAGCTGATCCCCCGCAGTCGGCCGGTGAGCAGCTCGATGTCGGCGTCGACCATCATCGTCACCAGCTCGTCGAAGCTGGTTCGGGGCTTCCAGCCCAGCGTGGCCTTGGCCTTGGCCGCATTCCCGATGAGCAGGTCGACCTCCGCGGGACGCATGAACTTCTGGTCGACGGTGACGTGGTCCTCCCACGAGAGCCCGACGTGCCCGAACGCGATCTCGCAGAAGCGCCGGACGGAGTGCGTCTCACCGGTGGCGATCACGTAGTCGTCCGGGGTGTCCTGCTGGAGCATCATCCACATGGCCTCGACGTAGTCGCCGGCGAAGCCCCAGTCCCGTTCGGCGTCGAGGTTGCCGAGGGCCAGCTGGTCGGTGATGCCGAGCTTGATGCGGGCCACGCCGTGGCTCACCTTGCGGGGCAGGAACTCCATGCCTCGCCTGGGTGACTCGTGGTTGAACAGGATGCCGCTGGAGGCGTGGAGGTCGTAGGACTCGCGGTAGTTCACCGTGATCCAGTGCCCGTAGACCTTCGCCACACCGTAGGGGGACCGAGGGTAGAAGGGCGTGGTCTCGTTCTGCGGCACCTGCCGCACCTTGCCGAACATCTCGCTCGAGCTGGCCTGGTAGAAGCGGATGGTCGGGTCGACGATCCGGATGGCATCGAGCAGGCGGGTGACACCCAGAGCGGTGATCTCACCGGTCAGCACCGGCTGGGTGAAGGACGTCTGCACGAACGACTGGGCAGCGAGGTTGTACACCTCGTGGGGCCGGCACTCGCGCAGGATGGAGATGAGGGAGGCCTCGTCGAGCAGGTCCCCCGATGAGGTGTACGGGTCGAGCACCACCCGGTCCTGGAGGTGGGCGATGCGCTCGAAGTTCGTGGTGCTGCTCCGCCGCACCATGCCGATGACCTCGTAGCCCTTGTCCAGGAGCAGCTCGGCCAGGTACGAACCGTCTTGGCCGGTGATGCCGGTGATGAGCGCACGCTTGGTCATCGGTCCTCCATGACGATCGAGGGCTCATGGGCCACACGACTCCGCATGTCGTCAAGCAAGTCCCGGGCTGTCTGCTCGATCGGGATGGCGGGCTGCCAGCCGGTGGCGGCTCGCAGCTTGGACGCGTCACCGCGGAGCACCGGCAGGTCGACGGGGCGGAGCAGGGCAGGATCGGTGACCATCTGGATGGGGCGGCGCGCCATCCCGACGAGGAGGTCGGCGAGGGTCTGGACGGCGAGATCGCGGCCGGAGCAGACGTTGTACACCTCGCCCGGCGTCCCCCGTTCGGTGAGGAGACGGTAGGCGCGGACGACGTCGCGCACATCGGTGACGTCACGGCGGGCCGAGAGGTTGCCCACGGGGATCGTGTCGGCGCCGTCTCGCTCGGCCCGGGCGATGCGGGCGGCGAGGGCGGGTGCGACGAAGTGCTCGGACTGGCCGGGGCCGAGGTGGTTGAAGGGCCGAACTCGCACCACGCCCAGCCCGTACCCGAGGAAGGCCTGCTGCGCCAGCGCATCGGCGGCCAGCTTCGAGGCGGCGTAAGGGCTCGTCGGCCGCAGCGGCGAGTCCTCGGAGAGGGGCAGCTCGGGCTCGGTCACGACGCCATAGACGTCGGCGCTGGCCACCGCCAGCACCCGGTTCACCCCCGCGGCCAGGCAGGCCCGCAGCACATGAAGGGTGCCCTCCGCGTTGACACGGAGCACCGCGACAGGGTCCGCCCACGACGCGCCGACGTCGGCCCAACCAGCCAGGTGGTAGACGACCTCGGGGGCCGTATCGGCGAAGGCGCTGGCCACCGCCGCCCCATCGAGGATGTCGACGGCCAGGTCACCGTCGTGGTCGAGGGTGGTCACCTCGTCGCCAGTGGCTCGAAGATGCGCAACCAAATGGCGACCGACGAACCCGCGACCTCCGGTGACTACCGCTCGCATGAGCAGCGAGACCGGATCTGAGGCATCTCGGGAGCCTATCGCCCGGCTATCGGGGGGCGATCGCCCGGCGCCACAGACCGACGATGCCCTCGGCCGTCGCGCTCCAGGTGTAGCGCTGCGCCTGGAGCCGTCCTTTCTCGCGCAGCTGTTGGCCGACTGAAGCGTCGGTCAGGACGCGGTGGAGGGCGCCCGCGAGCTCATCGCGGTCCGTCGGCGAAACGAGCAACCCACCGTCACCGATGACCTCCGGGTGGCTGCCGGCGCTCGATGCCACGACGGGAGTGCCCGCCAGCATGGCCTCGGCGGCGGTGAGGCCGAACCCCTCGTAGTGCGACGGCACCGCAACGACGCTGGCTCCAGCGATGAGGTCGCCCCGATCGACTTCGGGCACGAACCCAAGCCGAACGACGCGGTCACGGTGGTGGGCCTGCTGCACGGCGAGGTCGTAGGCCGGCACGCCCCAGCCATCTGGGCCCGCGACGACGAGGCGCAGCATGGGCAGGTCATCGGCGACGGCGTCGAAGGCCTCGATGAGCATCGGCAGGTTCTTGCGGGGTTCGACGGTGCCCAGCGCCAGCACGTATTCGTCGCTCCCTGCCAAGGCACGCCCACGCGCAGCGTCGAGCGAGGTCGGCTTCGTCACGCCCAGCGGTACCGTGACGACGCGATCGGGGTCGGCGCCCAGCACGTCGATCACCTCTTCGCGCACGAAGCTCGAGTCGGTGTGGATCCACGCGCCTGCGCGGATGGCTCTCCGCAGCAGCCCGGGGTACTGGAGCACGTCTGCGGTGCAGAACTCCGGGTGGTGGACGAAGGTCAGATCGTGCACGGAGGCGACTCGCGCCGACTTCGCGGGCGGGACGACGAAGTTCGGCCCGTGGACCAGGTCGATCGCCCCGGTCCATCGCTCGATGTGGGGGTGGTCGGCACGACGCCACAGCGCCCGGAGCGGCGCGGCAGCCATCTTCCCCGACGCGACCTCGATGCCATCGGGAAGGAGGGATCGCAGGCGCTCCAGCCCACGCCAGGTGACCGCGAAGCCGACCACCTCCAGGTCGGCTCGAGGCGCGAGCTCGTCGAGCAGTGAGGCGGTGAAGCGGCCGATGCCCGTCCGGGGCCCGTAGAGCGACGTGGCGTCGACAGCGACGCGCAGCGGCCTCACTGGGCTCGGCCGCTCGATCAGCGACCGAGGACGGCGATGAAACGCTCCTCGACGGCCTTCACGCGCTCGCCGACGACGGTGTTGACGAGGTCGAGAGCGCCGGTGGCGGCGTCGCCCCCGCCGGCGAGGGCCTGGCTGAGCTCGTGGCGCCGGACCTGAAGACGCTGGAAGGCGATGACGCCGAGTCCGACGGTGACATAGGCGGCGTCCTTCACGACATTCGTGATGTCATCAAGGGGGGAGTGGGTCATGGTTGCGCTCCTCTGTTGCCAGCCAGGGCCAGGCTTCGAGCCCGTCCCAAGCATCCTAACGGGGCGCTGCTAACTATTGCGAGCACTTGTGCAAGAAGTCGCAAGACCTGCTGGCGGGCCACGGGGGTCGGCGGCGCGGTCGTGGTGTCGGACTACCCTCGGACAACCGTGGATCCTCAAACCCCTGGCCCGGACGCGCCCGAGGACGCCCCGTTGGGCACACCACCGGCCGTCCCGGCGGTCGTCGCCGTGGTCGTGGCGCGCGACCCCGGCCCGTGGTTCGAGGAGAGCATGGGTGCTCTCGCCGACCAGGACTACCCGAACCTGTCGATCCTGGTCATCGACGCCAACAGCGCCGAGCCCGTGAAGCCGCGGGTGGCCATCTCGGCGCCCGGATCCTACGTGCGCCGACTGGGGGAGGATCCAGGCTTCGGGGCGGCGGCCAACGAGGTGCTCGAGGTCGTCACCGGCGCCGCCTTCTACCTCTTCTGCCACGATGACATCGCACTCGCGCCGGACGCGGTGCGGCTCCTCGTGGAGGAGGGCTACCGGTCCAACGCGGCCGTGGTGGGCCCGAAGCTGGTCGAGTGGGACGATCCCAGTCGACTGCTTCAGATGGGCCAGGGCATGGACCGCTTGGGGTACGGGGTTCCCCTCATAGAGCGGGGCGAGCTCGATCAGTCCCAACACGACTCGGTGCGCGATGTGTTCACCGTGCCGGGGCCCTGCACCCTCGTGCGGACCGATCTCTTCAGCGAGATCGGCGGGTTCGACGAGGGCATCCGGGACTTCCTCGATGATGTGAGCCTCTGTTGGCGTGCCCACATCGCAGGCGCCCGTGTGATCGTGGCGCCCGACGCACGGGCACGTCACCTCGATGTGCTGGCCGAGCGCCACGGCCACGACGAGCGCCGCCGCCTCCAGGCGCGCCATCGCCTCCGGCTCGTCCTCAGCTGCTACGGCCCTCTCGGCGTGCTCTGGGCCATTGCGCAGACCATGGTGCTCAACCTCCTCGAGATCGCGTACGCCACGGTGTCTGGGCGACCACGTCGGGTCGGGGACATCGTGTCGGCGTGGACCTGGAACCTGCGTCAGCTCAGCGACCTCCGTGGGGCCCGGCGAAGGGTGAAGGGCTTCCGCCACGTGTCCGACCGCGAGGTCCGCCACGCCATGAGTCGGGGCACTGCCCGGCTCAGCCAGTTCCTCCGAGGGCAGATCGGCCGGGGCGAGAACCGGTTGAGCGGCTTGGCACGGAGTGGCAAGGGCATGGCCGGCGCGCTCCGAGGGGGCAGCCTCCGCGCCTCGGCCACCGTGTGGGGTGCGGTGGCCGTCGTGCTCCTGATCGGGAGTCGTCACCTCATCACGCGGGGTGTACCGGCGGTCGGGGAGATGGTCGCCTTCGGATCACCGGCCGACCTGCTGCGGAGCTGGACGAGCGGATGGCGCACCGCAGGGCTGGGATCGACCTCGCCCGCGCCCACCGCCTTCGGGCTGATCGGTGTGCTCGGGTTCGGGTTCGCCGGGTTGACGGGGCTGCTGCGCACGCTGCTCACCCTCGGGCTGCTGCCTCTCGGCGCCGTCTTCGCGTACCGCCTGCCGGGGCCGACTGGATCCCGCTGGGCCCAGATGGTCTGCCTCCTCGTGTACGTCACCGTGCCGTTGCCGTACAACTCACTGGCCACCGGCCACTGGGGCGCACTGGCCCTCTATGCAGCCGCCCCCCTGCTCCTCGCGCGCCTGGCCCGGGCCAGCAAGGTGGCCCCCTTCGGCCCGGTGGGGGGGGTGGAAGGACCTGGGGTTGCACCGCAGGGCTGGGTGGTGCACATCCTCGCCCTGGGCCTCACCACGGCCCTGGTCGCCACGATCCTGCCGGTGGCGGTGCTCGTGGTGGTCGCCATGGCGCTGGCCCTGACCCTCGGTGGCGTCATCGCCACGAACCCCACCGGCAGCCTGCGCATGCTGCGCACGGCGGTGGGCGGCGCCGTGCTGGCGGTCGTCCTGCACCTTCCGTGGAGCCTCGACCTCCTGCTGCCGGGCACCACGCTCTCGTCCGTCACGGGGGCCCCGCGTGCGAGCCAGCCCTCCGACCTGGTATCCCTGCTGCACTTCCACACTGGTCCCCTCGGGGCCGGGCCGACCGGGTGGTGCTTCCTGGTGGCCGCCGCGCTGCCGTTGCTCATCGGCCGGGCCGAGCGCCACGCCTGGGCCGTGCGAGGCTGGACCCTGGCCCTGCTGTCCTTCGGCGCCGCGTGGGCGTCACAGCGGGGCACCTTCCCGCTGGCGCTGCCCCCGGTCGATGTGCTGCTCGTGCCGGCGGCAGCCGGCCTGGCCCTCGCCGCCGCCATGGGCGTCAGTGCCTTCGAGGTGGATCTCCCCGGTTACCGCTTCGGGTGGCGCCAGATCGCCTCCGGGCTAGCGGCGGCGGCGGTCGCGGTCGGCATCGTGCCTGCACTCGGCGCCTCAGGCAACGGACGATGGTCGATGCCGGCCGGCGACCACGGGCGCGCCCTGGGCTTCATCGACGCCGAGAACGATGCCGCGTCGTTCCGGGTGCTGTGGATCGGTGATCCCGACGCCCTCCCGCTCGCCGGCTGGGAGCTGGACGACGGGCTTGCCTACGCCACCACCGATGCCGGCCTCCCGACGGTCGAGAACCTCCTGGTGGGCTCCGACGACGGTCGCACGGGGCTGCTTGGCGACGCCCTCGATCTGGCCCGCAGGGGTCAGACCGCCCGTCTGGGCCGACTCCTCGGGCCGATGGGGATCCGATACATCGTGGTCCCCGAGCGGTTGGCCCCCGCCCCGTTCGCCACCGAGGTGCTGCCGGTGCCAGAGGCGTTGTTCTCCACGCTCGAGGCGCAGCTCGACCTCGAACCCCTCGATGTACCCGCAGGGCTCACCGTGTTCCGCAACGAGGCGTTCCTGCCGCTCCGGGCGGCCGCTCCTGCCGCCGTCGGCGTGCCCACCGAGGGGGGGATCGCGGCTGCACTCGCCCTCGACCTGTCCACCACACCCGCCGTGCTGTCGCACGAGGATGGCCATCTGCGGTGGTCGGGTCCGGTCGAGGCCGACACCACCGTGCTGCTCTCGGCCGCCCACGCCGATGGCTGGAAGCTGACCGTCGACGGTGCACCGGTGCGCTCCGTGAAGCCCTTCGGCTGGGCCACGGGGTTCGAGATCGTCGAGGGCGGGCAGGCCACCCTTGCCTTCCACACCCCGACGCTGCGCTACGGGGTGCTGGGCCTGCAGGCGCTGGGTTGGTTGGTGGTCGTCCAGATCCTGGTCCGCCAGCGCCGCAGCCGCCGCTCGGCCCCCCCGTCCGACGAGGTCGCATGAGGTCATCGCGGCTGACCTCGATCGTGGTCCTGGCCGGTGCCGTGGTCGCGGGGCTCGTGCTCGAGGCCGCCGAACGCGCACCCTCCTCCACGGGTCCACCGGTCGCGGAGATCATCGCCGGAGTGGCCATCCCCGCGGCCGCGCCGCCCGGCACCCTGAGCTCCACCTGGTACTGCGCGGGCGGGACCGCCAGCGCAGACGGCTTCGCTGACCACGTGCTCCTGCTGGCCAACCCCACGGACCGGGCCCGTCGGGCCACCATCACCGTCCTGCCAGGGGTCTTCTCGGTGGCGCCGGCCGTGGTCGCCGAGCCCGCAGCCGGAGCCACCACCACCGAGGCGCCGAGCACCACGACCACCACCGGGATCGAGGCGCCCGCTCCCGAGGTGGTCGAGCTCCCGGCCCAGACCCGCGTCGAGGTGGCGTTGCAGGACCTCGTCGATGCGCCGCTGGCGGGGGCGATCGTGGAGGTCGACGGCGGCGAGGTCGCCGTCGAGCACCAGATCACAGGTGCTGGCGGTCGGGCCACCGCGCCGTGCAGCTCGACGGCGGCGCGCGAGTGGTCGTTCCCCTGGGGCGTCACCCTCCGGGGATCCCGGGAGCTCCTCGTGTTCATGAACCCCTTCCCCGACGACGCCACGGTCTCGATCGACTTCGCCACCGACGAGGGCACCCGTGACACCCTGCGCTTCCGCAACTTCGTCGTGCCCGGTCGCAGCGTGGTAGGCGCCTACGTGGACGAGGACGTCACGCGGAAGGCCCAGGTGTCCGCCGAGGTCCATGTGGGCAGCGGCCGCCTGGTGGTCGATCGAATCCAGACCTTCGACGGCACGGACCCCGCCTTCGAAGGCATCACGCTGGGACTCGGCGCTCCCGTTCCAGCCGAGGCCTGGATCTTCCCCGATGGCAAGGTGGACGTGGGGATCACGGAGCAGGTCGTGGTGTTCAACCCCACCGACGACGTCGCAGAAGTGGATGTGGAAGTTCGGCTCGACGACCCCGAGACCAACGGCGTCCCTGAGCCCTTCGAGCTGAGCATCCCACCCCACCGCTTCTCCATCGTCGACCTGAACGAGCCGGACGTGGCGGCGACTGCGGAGACCCCCAAGCGCATCCCGGACGGGGTGGCCCACAGCTTGATCGTGCGGTCCCTCAACGGTGTGCCCGTGACGACCGAGCGGGTCGTCACCTCCTCGGCCCCCAACTCCAACCTCGGCGTGGGCGTCACGCTCGGCGCGCCGCTGGCCGCCCCCACATGGCTCTTGCCCGGTGGGGGGGTGGACGACGAGCGCGAGGAGTACCTCACGCTGTTCAACGCCTCGAACGACCGCATCACCCGCTTCAGCATCACCGCACTGGCCGACGGCCAGACCCTTGCCGTCCAGGACCTGCAGAACCTCGAGATCCCGCCCGGCGGAAGGCGTGTCATCAGGCTGAGCGACCACGTCAAACGCGAGGTGCTCCCGCTCCTGGTGGTGGCCGACGGGCCGGTCGTGGTCGAGCGTGGCCTCTATCGGGTCGGGGGACGCGGGATCTCGCAGTCGATGGGCATTCCCCTTGCCGTCGACGTGTTGGTGCCGGACCCGCTCAACGCCTGATCAGCCGGGCGCGGCGTGGCCCAGGGCCGCCTCGACCTCCGCCTTCACACCCGCCGGCAGCGTGGTGCCCGCGACGCGCCCGATGCCCTCGAAGCGCTTGAGTTCCTCGATCACGGCCGGGTCGAGCCCGGCGTCCACGAGCAGCAGCAGGGCGGAGGTGCCAGCGTCGATCCACGCGGCCATGTCCTTCACCCACTGGTCCTCGAGGCCCTTGTCGATGAGCTTCCCGTACAGGGCGCCCGCCGCCGCGCCGCCGATGGCCGCGCCGAGGAACACCGGCCCGCCGATGAGGAGGCCGCCCAGCATGCCCCACCACGTGCCGGACAGGGCGCCCTTCAGGGGGGTGACGTCCACCGTCTCGATGATCCTGGTGCGTCCCCCCTCGTCCTTCGCGACGATCACCGCGTCATGAAGCTGGAGCTTGTGCTCGCCAGCCAGGTTCGCCAGCACGAGCAGCAGCTCGGAGGCGCGGCTCGGCTTGTCCAAGACGATGGCCAGGATCTCCTGGCCGGCTGGCGCATCGCTGTCCGGAGTGGTGGGGGAATCGGTCACAAAGGGACGCTACAAGCAGGCGAGCTCCTCGCGACCTACGGTGCGCGTGGTGCCTCCCGACCCGCCGCTGATCCCCCTGCCCCCGCAGCCTGCCGGCGTGGCGTGGCCCACGGTCTCGTGGCCCAGCGGGGAGCCGCCCGCCGCGTTGGTGGCGGTGGTGGATGAGATGTTCGATGACCTCGAGCGGTATGGAGCCACCTACGCCGTCGCGGTCGTCCAGGGTGGCCGGCTCCTGCTCGAGAGGTACGGCGGCGAGCTGCCGCACTTCGACCGTCCGCCCGAGCCGGTGGAACCGGACACGCCGTTGCTCTCGTGGTCGATGGCGAAGTCCGTGCTGCACGCGGTCGTCGGCGTGCTCGTTGGCACCGGCCACCTCTCCCTCGATGGCTCGCCGGGGGTCCCGAGCTGGACGGACGAGCGGGCCGCCATCACGCTTGACCAGCTCCTTCAGATGCGCGACGGCCTCCGCTGGGCCGAGGACTACGTGGACGCCGGCGTCTCCGATGTGATCGAGATGTTGTTCGGTCGCGGGCAGGATGACGTAGCCGGCTACGCCGAAGCCCAACCGCTCGCGCACCCACCCGGAACGGTCTTCAACTACTCATCGGGCACCTCGAACATCGTCGCGGGCTTGGTCGGCCGCGCCGTCGGCACCGGCGACGAGGGACGTCGCTTCGTGCTCGACACGGTGCTGCACCCCATCGGGATGCGCTCCGCCGACCCCCGCCTGGACGCCGCGGGCACCTTCATCGGATCGTCCTACGTGTACGCCACCGCGCAGGACTGGGCCCGCTTCGGCACCTTGTACCTCCGAGACGGCGTGTGGGACGGCCGGCCGATCCTGCCGGCGGGATGGGTGGACCACGCCCGACGGGTGCGCTCGGTCGACCCGACCGACGGCAGCCTCTACGGCGCCCACTGGTGGATCGACCAGCTCGACCTCGAACGGGGCACGTTCCGTGCGTCCGGCTACGAGGGCCAATCGGTGGCGATCTGCCCCGCCCTGGACGCCGTCGCCGTGCGGCTCGGCTGCACGGACGAGGATCGCGCCGCCAACCTGGCGCCCTGGCGGCGCCGCCTGTTCGACGCTCTGGCGTGAGGTGGTCGCCGTTGGCGAGGGGCCGGGCCGGGCGGCATGCTCAGGGGGATGGAACGTGTCGCCTTGGCTGTGCTGCTGGCTGTGGTGGCCGTCGGCGTGGCCGCGGCCCTGCAGCGGCGCCAGCGCCCCGATGCACCTGTACGGACGGGGTACGCCGTGCCGGCGCAGCTCGACCGGGACGACTTCGTCCGCCCTGACGCGCCATGGCTGGTCGTGGTGTTCACGTCGGCCAGCTGCCACACCTGCCGGGGGGTGTGGGAGCGGTCGCAGCTCCTGGAAAGCGGGGCGGTGGCCGTGCAGCAGCTCGAGTACACCACCGAACGCACCCTGCACGACCGCTACGAGATCGAAGGGGTGCCGACCACGCTCGTGGCCGACGACGGCGGTGTGGTGGTGGCCAGCTTCGTGGGGCCTGTGACGGCCGCCGATCTGTGGGCGGCGGTGGCCGAGGCCCGCGAGCCGGGCAGCCCGCCCGGAGGCCGTGAGCCCGCTAGCTAGCTACGCCGGCTTGGTGTCGGACGTGGCGTGGACGGCGGCATCGTCGGAGAAGGCGCCCGAGCCCTCGCCCCGACCGTCGCTGGCGTGCCATTCACCGAACTCCTCGATGGCCGAGCGCCCCTCGCTCCCCAAGGCCACGAGGCGGTACACCTCGGAGCCATCGATGGTCTCGTGCTCGAGCAGGGCCCGAGCCACGAGATCAAGGCTGTTGCGATGCTCGGTGAGGGTCTGCCGGCAGCGCTCCTCCTGATCGCGGAGGATCCGCTCGACCTCCTCGTCGATCACGCGGGCCGTCTCGTCGGAGTAGTCGCGCGAGTGCATGAGGTCTTCGCCGAGGAAGACGGCGCCCTGCGAGCCCCACGCCATGGGGCCGACCCGCTGGGACATGCCCCACTCGCGCACCATCTTGCGGGCCAGCTCGGTGGAGCCGACGAGATCGTTGTTGGCCCCGGTGGAGATCACTCCGAACACGAGCTCCTCGGCGATTCGCCCACCCATACGGACGACGAGGCTGTCCTCGATGTAGTCCTGCCGATAGATGTGGCGGTCGTCGATGGGCAGCTGCTGCGTGACGCCGAGGGCCAGACCCATCGGGAGGATGGTGACCTTGTGCACGGGGTCGGCCTGGGGCAGCACGGCCGCAGCCACGGCGTGGCCGGCCTCGTGGTAGGCGATGGCCTCCTTCTCCCGATCGGCGAGGGCCATCGACTCACGACGGGCTCCCATCAGCACGCGGTCGCGGGCCATCTCGAAGTGGCGCTGGTAGATCTCGTCCTCACCGGCTCGCACCGCGAACAGGGCCGCCTCGTTCACCAGGTTGGCGAGATCGGCGCCTGACATGCCGGGGGTGCCCCGTGCCACGACGGCGAGGTCGACATCGGGGGACATGCGCTTCGACTTGGCGTGCACCCGCAAGATGGCCTCGCGCTCGCTGAGCTCGGGGAGGGGGACGACGACCTGACGGTCGAAGCGGCCCGGGCGGAGGAGGGCAGGATCGAGGATGTCGGGCCGGTTGGTGGCGGCGATCATCACGATGCCCTCGGTCGCCTCGAAGCCGTCCATCTCGGCGAGCATCTGGTTGAGGGTCTGCTCCCGCTCGTCGTGCCCGCCGCCGAGGCCGGCGCCGCGCTTGCGTCCGATGGAGTCCAGCTCGTCGACGAAGATGATGGCCCGGCCCAGCTTGCGGGCGCTCTGGAAGAGGTCGCGCACCCGGCTGGCGCCGACCCCGACGAACATCTCCATGAAGTCGGAGCCGGTCACCGACAGGAACGGCACTCCCGCCTCGCCGGCCACGGCGCGGGCGATGAGGGTCTTGCCGGTGCCCGGCGGTCCGACGAGCAGCACGCCCTTGGGGATGCGGGCGCCGATCTCGGCGAACCGCTCCGGGGTCTTGAGGAAGTCGACGACCTCCTTGATGTCCTGCTTCACGCCCTCGTAGCCGGCCACGTCGGCGAAGGTGGTGCCGGGTCGCTCGGTGGAGTAGGTCTTTGCCCGCGAGCGGCCGATCGACATGATCCCACCCATCTGGCTCTGCGCTCGGCGCTGCATGAACCAGAAGAAGGCCACGAAGATGGCTACCGGAATGAGGAAGGGCAGCAGGCTCACGAGGAAGTTCGGGGTGGGCGTGGTGAAGTCGTATTCCACGCCCCGCTCTCGGAGCACGGCGAGGTCGGCGTCCGGGATGCTGCCGTTGAGCGGACCCGTGGTCTGGAACTTGTCGCCGTTGGTGAGCTGCCCATCGATCGAGCCGTCGTTGTTGTCGATCTTCACGTTCTCGACGTCACCCTTGAGGACGTTGGCCATGAACGTGGAGTAGGGGACGGTCTCGGCCTGCCCGGTGCCGCCCAGCATCGGCGCGATCAGGACGACGCTCAGGGCGAGACCGACCAGTGCCCAGACCCCCCACTTGGGCATGCCCTGGCCCGAGAGGCCGCGGCCGGGGCCGCGACTGTCACGCGAGGGCGGCGGGGGAGGAGGAGGCAGACCCTCGGGGCTCATGGCGCCAGGATACGGGTCGGCCGGCCCGAACCACAGCCGGGCCTGGACCTGAGCCCGTGGGAGGATCCGCCTCGCCGGTTCGACCCTTGGGTAGCGTCGCCCCCCATGAGCAGCCGCACCTGCGCCAAACCAGGGTGCAACACCAGCGCCTCCGCCACCCTCACCTACGACTACGCCAGTCGTACGAGCTGGATCGAGCGCCTCAACGACGAGGCCCACCCGATGCACTACGACCTCTGCGCAGGGCATGCCGACAGCCTGCGCGTGCCCCAGGGCTGGGCCCTCCAGGACCGCCGGGTGCTCTACCCCGCCTCCGTGCCGCATTCCCTCGCCTCCTGACTTCCGGCGAGCCGACGGCCCCGCGTAGCCTGCCGGGGTGACCGAGGCCCCCGCCCCTGCTCCGCAGCGGCCCGTCCTGACGCAGCGGTGGGGACTGGGCGACGTCGTGGTCGGGTGGCTCGCCGCCCAGGTCGTGGCGCTCCTCTGGGGGCTCTCGGTGCTGGCCGTCACCGGACACGCGGGAGAGCGCTTCGATGACTTGCCGCTGACCGTGGTGGCCCTCGTCCAGCTGGGCCTCGCCCTCGGGTTCTTCGCCGTGCCCTACGTCGTCACCCGCACCAAGGGCAACGGGCTCGTAGCCGACCTCGGGGTGCGCGCCGCCTGGCGCGACCTCTGGCGGGGCGGGCTGGCGGGCACGCTGCTCCAGATCGTCGCGCTGCCGCTGATGTACTGGCCGCTGCTCCGCCTGCTCGGCAAGACCGCCGGCGATCTGGAGGGCCCGGCGACGTCGTTGAGCGAACGCGCCAACGGGGCGGGCGGCATCGTGCTGCTCGTGCTGATCGTGGGCGTGCTGGCCCCGATCTTCGAGGAGATCTTCTTCCGCGGCCTCGTGCAGCGGGCCTTCCTGAAGCGCGGCCTACCGCCCTGGGCCGCCATTGCCGTCACCGCCATCGTCTTCGGCATCACCCACTTCCAGCTGCTGCAGCTCCCTGGCCTGGTGCTGGCGGGGGCGCTCTTTGGCGTCCTGGCGCACCGCTCGGGTCGGCTCGGACCGGCCATCGCCGCCCACGTCGGCTTCAACATGGTGACCGTCGTCGCCCTGACGCTCGCCTGACCGAACGCGCTGCGCTGGAGATGGGACGATGACGGCCGGCATGGGACCTGAGAGCACACCGCCGGGCGACGTGCTCGTCCACGATCTGACCGTTCCCACCGACGATGTCGCGTGGACGCTCGATCCCGACATGGGAGATCACGGGAGGCCTCCCGCAGACCCGGTGGCCCGAGCGCGTCGCGAGCGGTTCGTGCGCCTGGGCGTCGATTGGATCGTCGTGTCCACCTGCGCGCTGTTCGTGTTCGTCAACCTGCACCCAGGCCAGATCCTGTCGAGCGCGGTCCCCGCCGGCGGCGACATGGGGGCCCACGTGTGGGGTCCGGCCTTTCTGCGCGACCACCTGCTCCCGCATTGGCGCCTCTCCGGATGGACGCCCGACTGGTATGCCGGGTTCCCCGCCTACCAGTTCTACATGGTGGTCCCCTCGCTGCTCATCGTGGCCCTGGACGTCGGGTTCTTCGGCGGATGGACGATGCTCGTGCCGATCGCTCTGGGCGTCGGGCTCGTCGCGGCCAGCCGACGGGTGCGGCCGGGCTGGAGCCGTTGGGCGGTG
>DAIQBC010000006.1:0-22753 GCA_036781345.1 Acidimicrobiales bacterium
GCCGATGGTACTTGGGTCGAATGGCCCTGGGAGAGTAGGACGCCGCCGAGTTCTCGTAAGCGAAGGGCCCCCAGCGATGGGGGCTCTTCGTCGTTTTCCGAGCCCGATAGGCTCCCACCCTCATGCCCAAGCCCCCGCCCTCATCGTCTGGTCGCGGCCGTCCGGCCCGTCCCACGGCCGGCAAGGGCGGTGGAGGCCGCGGTGGACCGTCCCGCTCCGGTGGCAGCCAGGGCGAGCGCCCCAGCGAGGGCCCACCGTGGAAGCGCCGGGCCGCCGACGACCAGCGCGGCAAGGATGCCGGCTGGGGCGGGGTTGCGCGGCGAGGGGCGGGCCGCATCCGCGATGCCGGTCCCGGGGGTGCCTCGCAGGCGTTTCGCGAGGCCGCACCAGCGCGTGACGCGTGGGAGCCCGAGGTGTGGATCGACGAGGGTGTCGTCCGCGGCGAGGCCAAGGGCGCCGTCGGACGCGGACGATCTCGGCCCCGGGGCCCGGTGGGCGACGAGCGAGAGATAGCGGACGACCCGTCGCTCAAGCGGGCGGTCGGGGCCAAGGGCCTCGACCGGGTGGAGCAGCGGCTCAGGGACGCCAGCCGCGACTTCCGCCGCGAGCGCTTCGAAGAGGCCAAGCGCATCCTCAAGCCGCTGGCGGAGTCGGCCCCCACCGCCGAGTCGGTTCGGGAGCTCCTCGGGCTCACCTACTACCGGCTCGGCCGGTGGAAGCTGGCCGTGGCGGAGCTCGAGGCGTTCAGGAACCTCAATGGCAGCACGGAGCAGCACCCCGTGCTGGCCGACTGCTACCGGGCCCTCGGTCGACACAAGAAGGTGGCCGAGCTCTGGGAGGAGATGCGGGCGGCATCGCTCAGCGCGTCGCTCGTCGCCGAGGGCCGGATCGTCTACGCCGGATCGCTGGCCGACCAGGGCCGCCTCGAGGACGCCATCGCCGTGCTCAGCGCCTCCAAGCGCCCGGCCAAGCACCCGCAGGAGCATCACCTCCGGGTGACCTATGCGCTGGCCGACCTGCACGAGCGGGCGGGCGACATCCCCAAGGCCCGGCAGCTGTTCGGCATCGTGGCCGGTGCGGACCCCGAGCTCGGCGACGTCGAGGCTCGGCTCCGGGCCCTGAGGTAGCCGTCGCCTGCGGGCTGTCACACCCGCGGCCTACCGTGCGGGTCCTTCCCCTCCGAGCCCGCTCACCGCACTGTCGGAGGCACCCCATGTCCACCACCGTTCCCGCTGTCGGGACCAACCTGTCCATCCTCGTCGGCGTCCTCAGTCGTGCCGCCGAGGTCCGCACCCTGCCTTCGGGCGACGAGGTGCTGGCCCTCGAGCTCACCGTGCGATCCGCTGATCGTCCGGCCGAGTCGGTCCCCGTCAGCTGGACCGGGGCCCCCGCACGGTCCCGGGGCTGGGAGGCCGGCGAGGAGCTGCTGGTCGTGGGGCGCGTGCGCCGTCGGTTCTTCCGGGCCGGGGGTAGGACCCAGAGCCGCACCGAGGTGGTGGCCACCACGGCCGTCCCGATCCGGCGGGCGGCCGCCGCCGGGAAGGCGCTCCGGGAGGCCCTGGCCGCACTGCCGGTGCAGTTGTGATCGGGCCACGAGGGTCCGCCATGATGGTGCCCAGAGAACCGGCCACGAAGGGGATGCGGAGCGCACCATGGACCAGCAGCAGGTGGACAAGGTCAGGGACGGCAAGGGCTTCATCGCGGCGCTCGACCAGAGCGGGGGCAGCACGCCCAAGGCGCTCGGGCTCTACGGGGTGGGCGCCGATGCCTACTCGAACGACGCGGAGATGTTCGACCGCATCCACGAGATGCGCACCCGGATCATCACCAGCCCGAGCTTCACCGGTGAGCGCATCCTGGGCGCCATCCTCTTCGAGGACACGATGGACCGCCAGATCGAGGGTCGTGACACGCCCGACTACCTCTGGTCCGTGAAAGGCGTGGTGCCCTTCCTGAAGGTCGACAAGGGCTTGGCCGACGAGGCCCATGGGGCGCAGGTGATGAAGCCGATCCCCGATCTCGATGCTCTCCTCGCCCGCGCGGTGGGCAAGGGCGTGTTCGGTACGAAGATGCGCTCGGTCATCAAGCTGGCCGACGCGACCGGCGTGGATGGCGTCGTCGACCAACAGTTCGAGGTGGGCCGGCAGATCCTCGCGGCCGGCCTGGTGCCGATCATCGAACCGGAGATCGACATCCACAGCCCGCAGAAGGCCGGCGCCGAAGTGCTCCTGAAGGCTGCCCTCCTCCGCCAGCTCGACAGCCTCGGGGCCGACCAGCATGTGATGCTCAAGCTCACGCTGCCGGACGAGGACGGCTTCTATCACGAGCTCGTCGGGCACCCGAAGGTCCTGCGGGTGGTGGCCCTGTCCGGCGGCTACTCACGGGCCGAGGCCAACGAGCGCCTGGCTCGCAACAAGGGTGTGGTGGCCAGCTTCTCCCGGGCGCTCACCGAGGGGCTCTCCGCCCAGCAGAGCGACGCCGAGTTCGACGCCGCCCTGGACGCGTCGATCCAGTCGATCTACGTGGCGTCGCTCACCTGAGCGTGCACTGCCGATAGGGTCGGATCGAGGTCCGATCCACGGCGACCGCGCCACTGATCGTCAGCAAGGGGTGGGCACGCTTTGTCAGACACCGCCGAGCGCCACGGCGCACATCACGGCACCGAACGACTGCACCAGGTCATCATCCGCTTCGCGGGAGACTCAGGCGACGGGATGCAGCTCACCGGCGACCGCTTCACCAGCGCCAGCGCGATGTTCGGCAACGACCTGGCCACGCTGCCCGACTTCCCGGCGGAGATCCGCGCCCCCGCCGGCACGCTGGCAGGCGTGTCGGCCTTCCAGGTCCACATCTCCGATCACGACATCACCACACCAGGTGACGCCCCCAACGTGCTGGTGGCGATGAACCCGGCTGCGCTCCGCAGCGAGCTACCCCGCCTGGAGCCCGGCGGCACGGTGATCGTCAACGAAGACGCCTTCGACGAGCGCAACCTCACGAAGGCGGGCTATGCCGCCAACCCGCTCAGCGACGGCAGTCTGGACGGCTACTCGGTGTTCGAGGTGCCGATGTCGAGCCTCACGCACGGTGCGGTCGAACCGCTGGGGGTGAAGCCGCGCGACGCCGAGCGCTCCAAGAACTTCTTCGCTCTCGGGCTCGTCTCGTGGATGTACACGCGTCCCGTCGATGACACGTTGCGCTGGATCGAGGCCCGGTTCGCCAACTTGCCCCTCGTGCGCGACAGCAACCTGGCCGCGTTCAAGGCGGGCCACGCGTTCGGCGAGACGGCGGAGCTCTTCGACCACCCGTACCAGGTCGACCCGGCCCGGCTGACACCCGGCACCTACACGAACATCAACGGCAACACGGCGCTGGCATGGGGGCTCGTGGCGGCCTCGCAGCTGGCGAGGCTGCCGCTGTTCCTCGGCTCGTACCCGATCACGCCCGCGTCGGACATCCTCCACGAGCTCTCGAAGCACAAGGCCTTCGGCGTGCGGACGCTCCAGGCCGAGGACGAGATCGCCGGCATCGGGTCCGCCATCGGAGCGGCCTACGGCGGGCACCTCGCGGTCACCACCACCAGCGGACCGGGCATGGCGCTCAAGGGCGAGGCGATGGGCCTCGCCATCAGCCTCGAGCTGCCAGTGGTGATCATCGACATCCAGCGCGGCGGGCCGTCCACCGGGCTCCCCACCAAGACCGAAGCGGCGGACCTGCTCATGGCCTACTACGGGCGCCACGGTGAGTCTCCGTTGCCGATCGTGGCCGCCCACAGCCCCAGCAGCTGCTTCTTCATGGCCATCGAGGCGGCCCGGATCGCCCTCAAGTACCGCACCCCCGTGATCCTCCTGTCCGATGGCTACCTCGCCAACGGCACCGAGCCGTGGCTGCTCCCCGACGTCGCCGAGCTTCCGGACATCTCAACCATCTTTGCCACCGAGCCGAACCACACCACCGAGACGGGCGATGAGGTGTTCTGGCCCTACCTCCGTGACCCCGACACCCTCGCGCGGGCGTGGGCACTCCCGGGTACCCCGGACCTCATGCATCGCATCGGCGGACTGGAGAAGGAGGACGGGTCGGGCAACGTCAGCTACGACTCCGACAACCACGAGCGCATGGTCCACATCCGCGCCGCCAAGGTGGCCGGCATCGCCAAGGACATCCCCGCGGTGGTGGTCGACGGTCCTGACGACGCCGAGCTGCTCGTCCTCGGTTGGGGCTCCACGTGGGGTGCCATCGACGCCGCCGTGAACCGGGTACGTGCGAGGGGCAAGAAGGTGGCCCGAGCCCACCTCACCCACCTGAGCCCGTTCCCGCTGAACCTGGGTGACGTGCTGCGGCGCTACCCCAGGGTGCTCGTCCCGGAGATGAACCTCGGCCAGCTGTCCCGCCTGGTGCGGGCCGAGTACCTGGTCGACGCCCGGTCGGTCACCAAGGTGCGCGGCGTGCCCTTCACGGCCGGCGAGCTCGAGTCGGCCATCCTCGACATCCTCGGAGGCAGCTCGTGACCGACCTGATCCCCGTCACCACGCGCAAGGACTGGTCGAGCGACCAGGAGGTCCGCTGGTGCCCCGGCTGCGGTGACTATTCGATCCTGTCGGCCGTGCAGCTCCTCATGCCCGACCTCGGCGTGAAGCGCGAAGACGTCGCCTTCGTGTCCGGCATCGGCTGCGCCGCCCGCTTCCCGTACTACATGAACACGTACGGGATGCACTCGATCCACGGGCGCGCGCCGGCCATCGCCACTGGCCTGGCCATGGCCCGACCCGACCTGCACGTGTTCGTGGTCACCGGTGACGGCGACTCGCTGTCGATCGGCGGCAACCACCTGATCCACGCGCTGCGCCGCAACATCAACATCACCATCCTGCTCTTCAACAACCAGATCTACGGCCTCACCAAGGGCCAGTACTCACCCACCAGCGAGCTGGGGAAGGTCACGAAGTCCACCCCGTTCGGGAGCCTCGACCACCCTTTCAACCCGTTGTCGGTGGCGATCGGCGCCGAGGCGAGCTTCGTGGCTCGCACCCACGACCTCGACCGCGCCCACATGATCGAGACCTTCCGGCGTGCCCACGAGCACAAGGGCGCCGCCTTCGTGGAGGTGTTCCAGAACTGCAACGTGTTCAACGACGCCGCCTTCGAGGGCGTGACGGCCAAGTCGGTCCGCGACGACATGCTCATCCCTCTGCACCACGGACAGCCCATCCGCTTCGGCTCGGAGGGCCAGTACGGCGTGGAGCTCCACACCCAGACCGGGGCTCGCATCGTCGAGGTGGACAAGGTGGGCGTCGACGCGCTGCTCGTGCACGACGAGGCCCGCACCGACCCCGGTGTGGCCTTCATGCTGTCGCGCCTCGCCCGGGGGCCCTACGAGCCCACCCCCATCGGCGTGTTCCGCGCTGTCGAGCGTCTGGAGTACGGCTCCGAGGTCGACCGACAGCTGACCGAGGCGGTCGCCTCCAAGGGGCCTGGCGACCTCGCCGCCCTGCTCCGCAGCGGCTCCACGTGGGACGTGTCCTAGCCCAGGCTGCGGAACACCAGCCCGGTCTTGGGCTTGGGGTGGAAGAAGGTGGTCTTGGGTGGCATGCGCTCCCCACCGTGGGCGGTGGCCTCGATCTGGGCGACGGTGGCGGGGCGCAGCAGCACGCCAGCCTGGGCCGCACCGGAGGTGACGGCGGCGCGGACGTTGCCGACACCGTGCTGGAAGCGGAGCTGGTGGGCGGGGAGGGCGGCCAGGCCGACGTCGAGGCGGCTGGAGTCGAGGTCGCGGGTGTCCGCCAGCGCAGCGGGTCGCGGTCGCAGCAGCACCTCACGGTCGGGGAGGACCAGGGTGAGGCAGCCCGCCTCGACCATCGCCGCAGTGACCGGCTGACCTGCGGGCGGCGGGCCCGCGTCGTCGAACCAGGGCGCCAGCGCGGCCACGAGGTCGGTGCTGTCGGGGAGGCCGGTGATGAGGCGATGGATCGCGTGCACCGTGAGCTCCTCCTCCACCAGCTCGACGATGTAGGCGAGGGTGGCGCCGGCGTCGCCGGCGGCACCCTCGGCTGCTTCGCGCTCACCCTTGTAGGCGAGCGACGTCTCGTAACGATGGTGCCCGTCGGCCACCACGACCGGCTGCGCGCCGACGGCGGTCGAGATGGCGGCGCAGGTGGAGGGGTCATCGACGCGCCACACGGTGTGGCGCACGCCGTCGTCATCGACGAGGTCGGCCATGGGCGGTTGATCGACAGGGAGGAGGTCGGTGAGGCCCTTGGCCAGAGACAGCCCCCAGATCGCCGACAGGTTGGCGCGGCACGACCGCAACAGGTCGAGCCGGTCGCTCTTGGCCTTCTTGGTCGTGTGCTCGTGGGGGAGGATGTCGGTGCCCGGCGGGCTCAGGTCGAGGGCACCGATCACCCCCGTGGTGTGGCGCTCTCGCCCGGCGTCGTCGGTGGCGCTCATCCGATACACGGTGAAGCTTGGGCGCTCGTCGATCAGGAGGGTGCCGTCGGCCAGCCACGTGGTCAGCAGGTGGTGGGCGACCTCGTAGCGGGCGTCGCCGTCGGCCTCGCTGGGGAGGTCGATGTGCACTGCGTTGTGCGGGTCACGCTGGGCCAGCTCGGCCCGCTGGGCGGCGTCGATCACGTCATAGGGCGGGGCGACCACGTCATCCAAACGGCACCGCCGCAGGTCGTACCGGATGCCGGTGAAGGGTTCGAAACGGGCCACGGTCTGAGTCTGACAGGCTGGGTGGGTGCCCTTCGCACTCGACCTCGACGGCGTGATCTGGCTCGCGGACAAGCCGATCCCGGGCTCGGCGGGGGCCGTGGCCCGGCTGCGGGCGACGGGCGAGTCCGTGGTGTTCGTCACGAACAACTCGAGCCTGCCGATCGGCGAGGTGGAGGCGAAGCTGGCCCGCCACGGGATCCCGGCCGAGGGCGACGTGCTCACCTCGGCGATGGCCGCGGCAACGCTCGTTCAGCCCGGCGAGCGCGTCCTGGTGTGCGGCGGGGCGGGTGTGGTGGAGGCACTCGAGCGGCGGGGGGCCGTGCCCGTGCTCGATGGTGAAGCCGATGCGGTGCTGGTGGGCTTCGACCGAGGGTTCGACTACGAGCGCTTGCGGATCGCGGCCACTGCGGTCCGGGACGGCGCCCGTCTCCTTGCCACCAACGACGATGCGACGTATCCCACCCCCGACGGACCCATCCCCGGTGGGGGAGCCATCCTCGCCGCGGTTGTCACTGCCACAGGCGCGGTGCCCCTGGTAGCAGGCAAGCCGAACGCTCCGATGGCCGATCTCGTGCGGGCCCGCCTCGGGGCCAACGCGGTGATGGTGGGCGACCGCGCTGACACCGACGGCGGGTTCGCGCGGCGGCTGGGCTACCGGTTCGGGCTCGTGCTCACCGGCGTGACCCTCGCCCACGACGTGGTGGACCCGGCAGCCGATCTGGTCGCCGATGACCTCGCTGCTCTTGTCGAGCTCCTCCTGCCGTGCCCAGGAGCCCCCACCACCGCACCCGCCGGCGGCTGCTAACTCTTGCAAGCGCCTCGAGCTCGCTCGTAGGGTGGGCCTTCATGGCTCAACACGACATCTTCAAGCGCTACATCGACGCCGGCCTCGACTTCACCTCGGTCACCCAGGCCCGAGCGGAGGCGCTCGTGAAGGACCTGGTCAAGGCGGGCGAGGTGCAGGGTGACCAAGCACGGGACGCCGTCGCCGAGCTGATCGAGCGCAGCCGTCGGCGAAGCGAGAAGCTGCTCCGCACCGTGCGCACCGAGGTCCGGGCTCAGATCACCAGCATGGGCCTGGCCAGCCAGGCCGACCTCGATCGCATCGAGAAGCGCATCGCGTCGGTTCTCGGCACGGCCAAGAAGGCGCCGGCGAAGAAGGCGCCGGCGAAGAAGGCGCCGGCCAAGAAGGCGCCGGCAGCCAAGAAGGCGCCGGCAGCCAAGAAGGCGCCGGCAGCCACGAAGGCGCCGGCCAAGAAGGCGCCGGCAGCCAAGAAGGCGCCGGCCAAGAAGGCGCCGGCAGCCAAGAAGACCGTCACGAAGGCCTGAGCCCCTGGCGCGCCGACGCCTCGACGCCGAGCTGGTGCGGCGCGGCCTCGCGCCGAGCCGTCAGCGGGCCCAGGACGACATCGCATCGGGGCGGGTCACGGTCGGGGGCGCGCCCGCGGACAAGGCCGCCCGACTGGTGGCCCCGGGGGAGCCCATCGTGCTCCTCGGTCCGCCACCTCGGTTCGTGGGTCGCGGCGGGGAGAAGCTCGACGCCGCGCTCGAGCGCTTCGATGTCACCGTGCGCGGTAGCCGGGCCTACGACCTCGGCGCCTCCACGGGCGGCTTCACCGACTGTCTCCTGCAGCGCGGCGCTGCCACCGTGGTGGCCCTCGACGTGGGGTACGGGCAGCTGCACGAGCGCCTGCGAGCCGACGCCCGTGTGGAGGTGCACGAGCGCACGAACGTGCGCGAGGTGCTGCCTGGTGATCTCGGTCCCCCTGCCGATCTGCTCGTCGCCGACCTGTCGTTCATCTCGTTGCGAACCGTGCTCGCAGGCGCGCTGGCACTGGGTCGGCCGGGGGCTGACCTCGTCGCGCTGGTGAAGCCGCAGTTCGAGGCCGGACGGGAGGAGGCAGCTCGCGGCAAGGGAGTGATCACCGACCCACTGATCTGGCGGCGTGTGCTCGAGGAGGTGGCTGCCGCGCTCGACGCACTGGGAGCCGCCATCATGGGTGCCATGGCGTCTCCCCTCACCGGCGCGGACGGCAACGTGGAGTTCCTCCTCCACGCCCGGTCCGCCCCGGCGCGACCGGCCAGGCACGCGGTGGAGCTGCTCGACCGTGCGCTGGCCGAGATCGGCCGGCGCTGATGGCCGTCGTCGGGTTGGTCCTCCACCACGAGCGTCGCCACGCCGCCGAGCTCGCTCGCGACGCGGCCGACTGGCTCCATGCCGCGGGCCACGAGGTGCGCCTACCGCGCCCCGACGCCGACATCGCCGGCCTGGGCGAGCTCGGATGCAGCGACGCCGAGCTCCCCGCCGGGCTCGATCTCGCCGTGAGCCTCGGTGGCGACGGCACCATGCTCCGCACGGTCGACCTGGTGGCGGGGGAGGGCGTGCCGATCATCGGCGTGAACGTCGGTCAGATGGGCTACCTCACCGACATCGAGCCCTCGGGGACGCTGGCCGCACTCGAGCGCTTCCTCTCCGGCGAGCGGACCATCGAGGAGCGCATGCTCTTGGCGGTGGCCGTCGAACGGACCGACGGGAGCCGAGAGGACCACCTTGCCTTCAACGAGGCCGTGCTGGAGAAGACCCCCATGGGCCACACCGTGCGCCTTGGGGTGGAGGTGGACGGGGAGTTCTTCACCACCTACGCCGCTGATGGGCTGATCGTGGCGACGCCTACCGGTTCGACCGCCTACGCCTTGTCGGCGCGCGGTCCCATCGTGGCGCCCACCCACCGAGCGCTGTTGCTCACGCCGGTATCACCCCACCAGCTGTTCGACCGCACGCTGGTGCTCGAGCCGGCGGCCCGGCTCCGGCTGGTGGTGCGCGGCCACCGCGCCGCCACCCTCAGCGTCGATGGGCGCAACCTCGGCGAGCTGTCCGAGGGCGACAGCATCGTCTGCACCGCGGCCGAACGGGCGGCTCGGCTCGTCACCTTCGGGCGGAGGGACTTCCTCCAGATCCTGAAGTCGAAGTTCGGCCTCGAGGACAGGTAGTCACCGTGACGCGATCTCGCGTCCAAGGTCGCAGCCGCGGACCCCGGACCCACGGACTACCTCCGCCGCGGGCGAGGCCATACGCTGGCAGGCGGTTCCCGTCCGAGCGGTGCCTGTCCATGGTGCCGGGCCACCGCTCCGAGACCATCGCGATGCCCATGTCGACTCACCCTCCGCCCACCCCTCCCGTCTTGCCGTCAACGGTCGGACGAGTCGCCCGTGCTCGCTGAGCTGGCCGTCAGCGACCTCGGTGTCATCGATGCCGTGACCCTCGTGCTCGACCCAGGGATGACGGCAGTCACCGGGGAGACCGGCGCCGGCAAGACCATGCTGGTGGGTGCGATCGGCCTGCTCACCGGTGGTCGGGCGGATCCGTCGGTGGTCCGACCCGGTGCCAGCGAGGCGACGGTCCAGGGGCGCTTCGTGGTCGATGACGTGGAGACCGTCCTCACCCGGGTCGTGTCGAGGCAGGGTCGATCACGCGCCTATCGCGACGGACGCCTCATCACCGCCGCCGAGCTGTCCGAGCTGGCCGGCCGCCTGGTCGACCTCCACGGCCAGCACGCCCACGTGGGACTGCTGACGACGGCTGCGCAGCGTCGGGCGCTGGATGACTTCGCCGGTGTCGACCTGGGCGACCTCGAGCAGGCCCGCCTCGCCGTGCGGACAGCGGAGGCCCTCCTGGGTGAGCTGGGCGGTGACGTGTCGGCCCGCGAACGGGAGATCGACTTCCTCCGCTTCCAGCTGGACGAGATCGACCGGGCTGGGTTGACCGACGTCGAGGAAGACGATCGGCTGATGGCCGAGGAGTCCCTCCTGGCTGATGCCGATGCCCACCGCGCGGCGGGCGAGGCGGCGGAGGTCGTCCTCGGCACCGACCGGGGGGCTCGTGACCTGCTGGCGGTGGCGCTGGCCGAGCTCGGCGATCGCGCGCCGTACGCAGATCAGGTGACCCGGCTGGCGTCGATCGCCAGCGATCTCGATGACGTGGCACGAGATCTGCGCGCCACGGCGGAGACGATCGAGGCCGACCCGGGCCGCCTGGCGGCGGTCCAGGCCCGCCGCGCTGATCTGGCCGACCTCCGACGCCGGTACGCGGGCGGGGCCCGGGCCACGCTGGCCGAGCTGTTCACGGTTCGCGACGAGCTCGCTCATCGACTGACCGAGCTCGAAGGGCACGCCGAGCGGGCTGCGGCCGCCGATGCCGCCCGAGGCGAGGCGATCGTCGCGGTCGCCCGTGCCGCCGCGGTCGTGGGGGAGCGCCGTCGCTCGCAGGCCCCCGTCCTGGCGGCTGCCGTGCAGCGCCGCCTGGCGGACTTGGCGTTGGCGAAGGCGAAGGTCGCCATCCAGATCGGGGAGTCGGACCCTGGCGACGACGTTGCCTTCCTGCTCGCCCTCAATCCGGGCCTGCCGGCTGCCACCCTGGCCAAGGCCGCTTCCGGAGGAGAGCTGGCCCGCACGATGCTGGCCCTTCGCCTGGTGGTTGGGGCGCAGGTCCCCACGCTGGTCTTCGACGAGGTCGACGCCGGGGTCGGCGGCAGCGCGGCGCGAGCCGTGGGTCGCTCACTGGCGGCGCTGGCCGAGCACAAGCAGGTCCTGGTGGTGACCCACCTCCCGCAGGTGGCCGCCTTCGCAGACGCCCAGGTCGCGCTGACCAAGCACGACGACGGCTCCACGACCGTGATGCGCGCCGAGCTCCTCGGCGCCGACGGCCGGGTGCGTGAGCTGGCCCGGATGCTCTCCGGGCTCGCCGACAGCGATACCGGCCAGGACCATGCGGAGGAGCTGCTCGCCACGGCGGCCGCGGAGAGAGGCCGCTGATGGCCTGGCGATCGAAGCGGGGCCGCCCGGCGGGGGAGTTGGCGGGGCGTGCCCGTGTCGGCAAGCGCACCAAAGACCTCACCAAGCGCCTCGAGCCGGGTGACATCGCCATCATCGACCACGTCGACATCGATCGCGTGGCCGCCGACGGGCTGATCGATGCCGGCGTGGTGGCGGTTGTCAACGCTTCGCGTTCGATCTCCGGGCGCTATCCCAACGGTGGGCCCACGCGGCTCATGAAGGCCGGTGTCCTGCTGCTCGACGACGCCGGCCCGTCGGTCATGGAGGCGATCACCGACGGGCAGCTCGTGTGCATCCGGGACGGTGGGATCTTCGTCGAGGATGAGAAGGTGGGGGCAGGGCGTGTCCTCGGCAAGGACGAGATCGAGCGTCGCATGGAGGAAGCCCGCGCCGGCATCGGGCACGAGCTCCAGCGGTTCGCGGAGAACACGTTGGAGTACGTGCAGCGGGAAGCCGACCTCGTCTTCGCGCCCATCGTGCTGCCGAAGCTGCACACCTCCTTCGCCGACCGGCACGCCTTGGTGGTGGTTCGGGGCCATGACTACAAGCAGGACCTCCGAGTGCTGCGCTCCTACATCCGCGAGTTCCGTCCGGTGCTGATCGGCGTGGACGGTGGTGCCGACGCCCTGCTGGAGGTGGGCCTCACGCCCGACATCATCCTCGGCGACTTCGATTCGGTGTCCGCGCGCGGGATGGAGGTGGGAGCCGAGCACGTCCACCACGTCCACCCCGATGGGCGCAACCCCGGCTTCGAGGAGCTCCAGGCGTTCGGGAAGCCCTATGTCGAGTTCGTCGTGGAGGGCACCAGCGAGGACGCGGCCATGCTCCTCGCCTACGAGGGCGGCGCGAAGCTCATCGTCGCCGTCGGTACGCACGACACCATGGTGGAGTTCCTGGACAAGGGACGGGCCGGTATGTCCTCGACGTTCCTGACGCGGCTGCGCATCGGCCCGATGCTGGTCGACGCCAAGGGAGTGGCTCGGCTCTACGAGCCCACCGTGCGGCGTCGCGACCTCATCGCCTTGGTCCTGGCCGCCCTGGTCGTCATGCTGGTGATCTCGCTCGTCTCGGAACCGCTCCAGGTGATCCTCGACGGCGTGTGGCTCTCGCTGCGCGACCTCTGGCTGCGCATCACGGGCACGTTCTGAGCGTGCCCGACCCTCGAGGAGGATCATGATCTCGTTCCGGTTCCACGTTGTCTCGATCACGGCGGTGTTCCTCGCCATCGCCATCGGGGTCGTGGTGGGCACGACCTACGTCGACGGGGCTGTCGTTGATGGCCTGAAGACCCGAATCGACGACGTCTCGAAGAACCTCGACACGCTGAAGGAGCAGAACGACCAGCTCGACCGCGAGCTCGGGGTGGCCCGGGACTACATCACGACCAGCGCCGACTACGCGGTCACCGACCGTCTGCGGGACGTCCCCGTCCTGGTTCTCGCGCTGCGGGGCGTCGAGGAAGGAGCCGCCCAGGAGCTGGTCCGGCTGACGCGTCGCGCCGGGGCCACCACTGCGGGCGTCGTGTGGGTGGAGGACCGCTGGGGCCTGGCCGGCGGAGATGATCGAGCCGCGCTGGCCGAGATCCTCGATGCGCCGCCTGACGATGCCGCGGACGATCTCGTGGCGGCCGGCTGGGCGGCCGTGGCCGACGAGCTGACCATGCGGTCCCTGACACCCGACGCCGGCGCATCGACGACCACCATCGAACTACCCACAGCTCCCGTGTCCATCCTCGGGGCGCTCGAGTCGGCGGGCTTCCTCAGCGTGGACTCCGTGGGCGATGACGCGACCGGCCTGGCTGATCTGGCCGGCAGTCGACCACATGTCCTGCTGGTCACCGGCGCGCGGGCCCGGGAGGAGCTCCTGCCAGTGGTGTCCGTCATGGTGGCCGCGCAGGTGGGGGCAGACCTCCCCACGGTGGTGGCCGACGTCTACGTCGAGGCCCCCGAGGCACCCCTGCCGGGGGCGACACTGGCGGACCTGCTCGCCCAGGACCTTCGTGACGCGGTGATCGTCGTTGACGACGCCGAACGCCCGGCGGGCCAGGTGGCGGCCGTGCTGGCCCTCGACGAGGTCTCCGAGGGCGGCGGTCGACACTACGGCTACGGCGACGGCGCCGACGGGGTGCTCCCGAGTTGGACGCCACCGTGACGGAGGCGCCGGGAGGCGCCGTCACGAGCATCGCCCGAGCAGTGGCGGGCATGGGCGCGGCCGCCGCCGTGTCACGGGCCTTCGGGGGGCTGCGCATGGTGGTGATCGCCGCCGTGCTCGGCACGACCTACCTCGGGAACACGTTCCAGGCCAGCAACAGCGTGTCCAACGTGCTGTTCGAGCTGTTGGCGGCCGGTGCCCTCTCGGCCGTGCTCGTCCCCACCTTCGTGGACCTGCTCAGCCGCGGTGAGGACGGGCGGGCGGAGGAGGTGGCCGGTGGGGTCCTGTCCCTCGCCCTCGTAGGGCTCGGCGTCGTCACGGTCATTGGTGTCGTGCTGGCACCGCAGCTGGCGCGCCTTCTCACGACGGGGGTTGCGGATCCCCAGATCGCGGCTGACCAGCGGGAGCTGGCGACCTTCCTCCTGCGCTTCTTCATCCCGCAGGTGCTGCTCTACGCCGTCGGCGCAGTGACCACGGCCGTGCTCCACGCTCGCCGATCGTTCGCCCTCACCGCCGTGGCTCCGATCGGCAACACCGTTGTTCTCGTGGCCGCCATGGTGGCCTTCCACACCATGGCCGGTGACGCTCCCGGGTTCGACCTGACGACGGCGGAGCGGCTCTGCTTGGCTCTCGGCGGCACGCTGGGGGTGGCGGCCTTCGTCGGCGTGCCGGCCCTCGGCCTCCGTGCCCAAGGGTTCCGACTTCACCTAGGCGTGCGTCGCGCCCTCGGAGACCGTGATGTCCGACACCTGCTCCGCTTGTCGGGCTGGGCGGCGCTGCAGCACTCGGGCACCGGCGTGCTCCTCGCCGCGGCGCTCGTGGCCGGGGCCGGGGTGCCGGGTGGGGTGGTTGCCTACCAGCTGGCCATGGTGGTGTTCCTCGCGCCCTACGGGATCGTGGCACAGCCCATCCACACCGCCGTGCTGCCCCGGCTGGCAGCCGACGTGGCGGCCGGCGACACCGCCGCGCTCCACCGCTCCCTGCGCTGGGCCAGCGACGCGATGGTGGTGGTCACCCTGCCCGTGGCCGCAGGACTGGTGGCCCTGTCCCTCCCGATCATGCGAACCCTCGCCTTCGGCGAGGCCAGTCGGGGTGACAGCCCCGAGCTGCTGGCGGGGGCGCTGCTCGGCCTCGCCGTCGGCGTACCCGCCTACGGGGGCTTCTTGCTGCTCACTCGGGCCGCGTACGCGCTGGGCGACAGTCGCAGCCCGGCGATCGCGTCCCTGGCCTCGGCCGCCGTGGGCGGCGTCGGGATGGTCATGGCCGGTGCGTTCTTCGACGGAGCCGCCCGGCTGGTCGCCATCGGCGCCGCCCACTCGCTGGCCTATGCGCTCGGCGTCGTCGGCCTGGCGCTTCGGCTCCGGCCGCGCGTGGGGGTGGTGGTCGATCGCGGTCAGCTACGGCCCCTCACCCTGGCTGCTGTCACGGGTGTGGCCGCATGGGCCACCATGACGTCCTGGTCGCCTTCCGGTCGGCTCCCCACGATGCTCGCGCTGGCCGTGATCAGCGGGGCCGCGGGGCTCGCCTACGTCGTGGCCCTTCGGACACTGGGCGGCTTGCCCGGACGCGGTCCCAGCGTGGCTCGCTCGACAGGGGGGTCTGCGTGACTCGCGTGACCGGAGCGGCCCTGGTCTTCGGTGTCGTGGTGGTGCTGCTCCTGGGCACCTCTGCTGCCTCGGCCGGTGGCGCGCGGGGCGACCGGCACGTGCTCGTGCTGGCCCTTCCCACGCTGGCGTGGGCCGATCTGCACGCGGGCGACACACCGAAGCTGGACGCGCTCCTCGACGACTCAGCCGTGGCGTCGATGTCGGTACGGGTCATCGACCAGGTGACGGACGCCGCCGACGCCTACGCCACCATCGGTGCAGGGTCCCGCGCACGCGGCGTAGCCGTGAGCGGGCAGGTGCTCGAGCCCGAGGAGGACTTCTTCGGCGTGCCGGCGGCATCGGTCTTCCGGCGGAACACCGGGGAGGAGCCCGGGCCAGGGCTCGTCAGCCTTGCCTCCCCGGCCATCGTGAGCCGCAACGCCGGGCTGCGCTACGACGCCGAGGTCGGCGCCCTCGGGGAGAGCCTCGGCGCTGCGGGGGTTCCCCGCGCAGTGATCGCGAACGCCGATGGCCGGTACGCCTTGGGCGCTCCGACCTTCGACCGCGCCGCCGGTGTCAGCCTCGCCGACGGCGACGGCGTGGTGCCGGCCGGAACCGTCTCGGCGGCGCTGGTGACCGAGGACCCCCTTGCGCCCTTCGGTGTCGCCTATGACCGGGACGCCGTCCTCGCCGCCTTCGACACGGTGTGGCCCGATGGAGGCGTGGTGCTGGTGGAGGGCTCCGACCTGGCCCGGGCCGACCGCTACCGGCCGCTCGCCACCGCCGCGCAGCAGCAGCGGTTGCGACGCGACGCGCTCCGACGCACCGACGCACTCGTCGGTGGGCTGCTGGAGCGCGTCGACCTCGCCGGCGACACCGTGCTCGTCGTCGGCCCGTACCACTCGCTGGGCCGCGTCCATCTCACCGTGGCCGGCCTCCATGCGCCAGGAGTCGAACCGGGGCTGCTCCGTTCGGCCAGCACACGGCGGGCCGGGTTCGTCACCCTGGTCGACGTGGCCCCGACCATCCTCAGCCTCACCGGGGTGGACCGACCGGCATCGATGGAGGGCCGTCCGTTCGAGCGTTCCGACGGTTCCGGGTCGAGCGCCGCGACGCGTGCGAAGGACATGGTGGAGGTGGATCAGGCCGCTCGCTTCCGCGACCGCATGGTCGCGCCGGTGGCACTCGTGTTCGTCGCGCTGCAGGCCGTCCTCTGGGTAGGTGCGGTCCTCGCCATGCAACGGGGTGGTCGGCGTTCACGCATCGTCGTGGCCGTGTCGGCGCTCGCCATGCTGAGCTACCTGCCGGCCTCCTACCTGGCTGGTCTCGTCGACTTCGACGACCGTGGTGCCGGCGCCTACTGGGTCTTCGTGCTGGGCGCGGCCTCGCTCGGCGGCGGGCTGGCGGCTGTCGTCGGGCGGCGTCGGGTCATCGACCCACTGATCGTCGCTCTCACGGCGGTCTTCGGGCTTCTGGTCGTCGACATGGTGCTCGGTGCGCCCCTGCAGCTCAACACCGTGTTCGGCTACTCGCCCACCGTGGGGGGGCGGTTCGCGGGGATGGGGAACCTCGCCTACGGGCAGTTCGCGGGCGCTGCCTTCCTGCTGTGCGGCCTGGCCTCCCGCCGGCTGGCGGGCCGGAGCTACGCCGCTGTGGTGGCCTTCGGGGTGCTCGTGCTGGCCATTGTGATCAACGGTGCCCCCATGTGGGGTGCGGACGTGGGTGGCGTGCTCGCCTTCGTCCCCGCGTTTGGCGTGACGCTGTCCAGATACCTCGGGCGCCGGGTCCGCTGGCGCAGCGTGGTGAGCTGGACCGCCGGGACGGCGGTCGTCATCGCTGCCTTCGCCGCCATCGATCTCGCTCGGCCGGTCGACCAACGCACCCACCTCGGGCGGCTGGTCGAGTCCGTGACGGATCGTGGGCTGGGGTCACTCCTCACCGTGATGACCCGTAAGCTCGGCGCGAACGTCTCCGTGATCACGAGCTCGGTGTGGACGGCCATGGTGCCGATCGCTCTTGGGTTCGTCGTGTACCTGCTCTGGCGTGCCCCCGGCCGGATCCGGATGGTCCGCGACACCATCCCGGAGAGCCTGGGCGGGCTGGCCGTCGTCGGCTTCCTCGGCTTCGCGCTCAACGACTCGGGCATCGCCGTGCCCGGCGTGATGCTCGGGGTCGTGAACGCATCACTTGTCTACCTCACGGTGCGGGCGGTGCCGCCGCCGGCCCCGACGGTATCGGCGTGATCCGCACCATCGGGCGCATCGTCCTCGCCGCGACCCTGGTCGCCCTGGTGATCGGAAGCGTGCTGGGCCCTGTGGGGGCCCACGAGGCTCAGGGCTCCGAGGTCCGTCGGGTGCTGGTGATCTCCGTGCCGGGGCTGCGCTGGCAGGACCTCGATGGACCCGAGCTCCCTGCGTTGCGCGCCCTGCTCGATGAGAGCGCGGTGGCCAGCCTGGCCACGCGTGTGACCCACACCATCACGCAGCCGGGCGAGGCCTACCTCACGATGGGGGCCGGCAGCCGGGCGCTGGCCCCTCCGAGCATGGCGGGTCTCGCGTTCGGCGGCGACGAACCCATGGGGGTCGGCACCGCTGCGGAGGAGTATGCCCGGCAGCAAGGCGTGGCACTTCCGGCCGGCGGCGTGACCGTCCTGAGCTGGCCTCTGCTGATCAGCGAGAACGCGGGGGCGGAGTTCGATGCCACCCTCGGCACCCTCGGTCAGGCGCTGGCGGACGCGGGGGTCGCTCGTGGCGTGGTGGGCAACGCCGACATGGCAGACCCGCTGGTGGGTGGCGGCCTCGTGCGGGGACGCGAGGCGGCGAGCGTCATGGCCGATCGGTCGGGGAGTGTCCCGTGTGGCGCGGTCGGATCCGATCTGCTCACCACCGATCCGGTGGCTCCGTATGGTCAGCGCCTCGACCCGAACGCGGTGATCGAGGCGGTGACCGGTTGCTCGACGCCGCGCTCGGTGGTGCTGGTGGAGGCCTCCGACCTCAGGCGGGCCACCGCCTTCGAGGACCACACCGTGCCCGCGCTCGCCCAGGCGGCGACAAGGGAGGCGCTGATCCGCACGGATGCCCTCGTGGCGGCTCTGCTCCCCCTCTACGAGCAGCGCGACGCCATCATGGTGGTGGCTCCCACCACCGGCCGCCAGCCCGGGCTGGGTGTGCTCGGGATCCGGGCCCCTGGGTTCGGGCCAGGCCTGCTGACCTCGGGCACCACTCGGCGGGACGGCTATGCGTTGCTGGTCGATCTCGCACCGTCGATCGCGTCGCTGGCCGACGTCGACATGGATGCCGCCACCCTCGAAGGACGGCCGGTCGAGTTCAGAGAGGATGCGCGCTCGCCCGCAGAGCGACGGCACGATCTCGCGGTCGCTGAGGAGCGGGCCCGATTTCGGGACGACATGCTCGAGCCGGTCGTGCTAGCCCTCGTCACCGCCGTGAGCGCGCTGGCGTTGGTTGCCGCGCTCGCCTTCGTGTGTGGCTGGCGCCGCGCCGAGCCCTGGCTCGCGCAGGCCGCGCTGGTCCTGCTCGCCTTTCCATCGTGCACCTACCTCGCGGCGCTGCTGCCGTTTGACGAGTGGGGAGCCGGTGCCTACTGGGCCGTGGTCGGGGGCGCGTCGATCGCGATCAGCGGCGTGGCGCGCCTCCTGAGAGGTGACCTGCTCCGGCCGCTCCTCGCCACGTATGGCGCCCTCGCCTTGGTGGTGACGGTGAGCGTGGTGTTCCTCGGCTCGAAGCTTCAGATGGCCACCGTCTTCGGTGACTCGCCGGTCGTCGCGGGCCGCTTCTCCGGGATCAACAACGTGACCTTCGCGTTCCTGCTCGGCGCGGCCGTCGTGCTCGCCGCGGCGATCGTGCATCTCGTTCCCGGGCAACGCGGGCAGCGAGCGATGGTGGCCTTCCTCATCGCCGTGCTGGCCGTCGACGTGGCACCCATGTGGGGAGCTGACGTGGGCGGGGTGCTGGCCGGTCTCCCCGCACTGGCGCTGGTGGCTACGGGCCTCGGTCGATGGAGGGTGCGATGGCGCACCGTGGCGCTCACGGTCGCGGCGACATTCACCCTGGTGGTCATCCTCGGCCTCCTCGACCTCACCCGGGTCCCGGCTGACCGGTCCCACCTCGGGCGGCTGTTCGAGCGCGTCGGCAGCGAAGGGTTGCCGGGCCTCACCACCGTCATGCAGCGGAAGCTCAGCGCCAACCTCCGCTCGCTCACGGCGAGCGAATGGCGCTACCTGCTGGTGCCCGTGACGCTTGCGGCCGGTCTGATCGCATGGCGAGCCCGAGACCGGGCTGAGGCGGTCGTGGTCGCCTTCCCGGCCCTCGGTCGCGCCATGCCCGGTCTCGCCGCCCTCGCGGTCCTCGGCTACGCCGCCAACGACTCGGGCATCGCGGTGCCCGGGGCGTTGCTGGCCTTCGTGGTGCCCGGCCTCATCTACCTGGCGTGCCGAGTAGGGCCCGACCGCACAGGTGTGCGGTCATGAGCTCTGGGGTGGTGGCGTTCGGCCTGCTCTTCGCCGGTGGAGTGCTGGCCACGATGCTCCTTGAGCGGGCGGCGGCGCCGGTGCTGGGTGCACCGGCGCTTCGCCGCTCCAACTACCGAGGGCACGAGCTGGCCACCGCCGGCGGTCTCGTCATCGTGCTGGCCGTGCTCGTGGTGGAGGCGGGCCGCACGGCACTGGCCGAGTTCGGCGTGGGGGAGGAGCTGAGCGACAGCCTCCTGCGTTCCGTCGTACTGTTCGCCTGCTTCGCCTTCGCCTTCCTGGGCCTGATCGACGACCTGCTCGGCACGGACGGCGACCGGGGCTTCCGCGGCCACCTCCAGGCGCTGCGCCAGGGGCGGTTGACCACGGGCGCCATGAAGCTCTTCGGGGGAGGAGTGGTGGCCATCGTGCTGACCGCTGCGCCGGGCGAGGTGAGCGGGCGACGGCTCCTCGCCGACGCGGCGCTGGTCGCCCTGGCCGCCAACCTGGGGAACCTCCTCGACCGGGCCCCGGGGCGCACGCTCAAGGTCGGGCTCCTGGTCTACGTGCCCGTCGCGCTCGTGGCCGGCACCTCCCCCGTTGGGCTGGCATTGGCCCCGGTGCTGGGCGCCAGCGTCGGGCTGTTGCCCGCCGATCTTGGCGAGCGGTTGATGCTCGGCGACACCGGCGCCAACCTGCTCGGAGCGGTGCTGGGCCTGGCTGTCGTGCTCGAGACCGGTCGACCGGTGCGCACGGCGGTGCTGTTGGTGCTGATCGTGCTCAACTTGGTGTCCGAGCGGGTGTCCTTCAGCACCGTCATCGACGCCACGCCGGGCCTGCGTCACCTCGATCGACTCGGCCGTCGCCGCGACAGCTAGGCGACGGGACTCGAATGGTCACCCCGAGCGGCAGGCGCTCGAAAGGTAGACGCGACTGCCACGCCCGTCCCCGAGCGCGACCTCGAACCCCTCGGCAGCCAGGCGGCCGGGCAGGTCCTCGAACGAGCCCCATCGGACCGAGCTCCGCACGACGACCGCGCACACTCCTGGATTCGCGGCCGCCCGCGCGATCGACGCCGAGGTGAGGTCGCCGGACTCGATGCGAAGGATCGACGCGTCGACGAGATCGGGAGGCGTGAGGCGCCCGGCCCGCCACACGATCCCCGGGTCGTCGCTCATCGCCAGTGCACCCGCGGGCATGGCGCGCAAGATCGCCAGGGTCTGATCCGAGCGGACCGAGTAGGCGGTGGGGTGTAGCACCTCCCAGACGTGCGCGACGTGGTAGGGCACGACGAGCACGGCAGTCAGCGCCAACGCTGGCAACGGAGGGCGGTGTCGGGCGGCCAGCAGGGCGAGGGCGGGGATCAGCTGGGAGATGTGGGGGCGCCAGAGCGGGCTCTCCGTGAGGAGGACGAGCACCGTCGCCGCGAGCCAACCCAGCAGGAGCGTGTCGGGAGCGGGGAGCCTGGGCTCGCCGGCGGCCGGCGCCACCCGGCGGTGGAGCACGAGCGCACCGACCATGAGCAGCACCGCCGCGACCACCACCACATCCCGGTCGCCCATCGTGCTCACCACCTTGAGGAGGTTGGCGCCGGGGGAGTGCTCGGTCGCCACCTCGAGGTGGTAGCTGTACGACTGGTCCCACACCGTGGATGGCCCCCACGGCAGCCACAGCAGCAGGTGGGAGCCCAGTGTGGTGGCGGCGCCCACCAGGATCGGCAGCAGACGTCGGCGCGCGAGCAGGACGAGCGCCACGGGCACCACCACCGGTGCCAGCAGCGCCTTCACCGAGATCGTCGCGCTGACCCCCAGCCCCAGCCACGCTGCCCGTCGGGTGGTGATGTCGTGGCGCCACCGGAGGGCGAGCATGACGGTCAGCGTGGCAAAGGCGAGCGCCACGCCGTCCGAAGCGATCGGACCGGTGACCCAGAGCACGCTGCCCGTCACCGACACCAGGCCGGCGGCCAGGAGCGCACCGGCGCGATCGGTGACAGCCCGGCCGGCCAGGTAGGTGACGGACACCAGGAGCACCCCGGCCAGCACGGAGAGCAGGCGGGGGGAGTCGGCCCTGCGGAGCCCGAGGGTGTCAGCCGCGAACACCAGCGGGAGGAAGAGGGGCCCTTGGCTCGAGAAGACGTCCCGAAACGGCAGCCCGCCCGCTCGCATGGCGACCGCCGACGCGCCGTACACGCCGTCATCGAAGGTGAGGTGGCGCTCGGATACGAAGGCCGGGATGCGGAGCGCCACCGTGGCGGCGCTCAGCACGGCAAGATCGACCCAGGAGCGGCCCTCGAGGCGAGGCCGGCGTGTCCTCGGGAAGGCGGTCATCGGTTCCCGCAGGCTACCGATCGGGCGGGGTCAGGTTGGCGTCCGATGCGCGGGGCGCGGGTGTGGCGGCGTTAGGGTGGTCTCCCGTGGCTGTGTCGCTCGATCCGCTCACGGAGGTCCTCCCTTGACCAAGCACATCTTCGTCACGGGCGGAGTGGCGTCGTCCCTCGGCAAGGGGATCACTGCATCCTCGCTCGGTCGGCTGCTGAAGTCCCGGGGGTTGCGGGTCACGATGCAGAAGCTCGACCCGTACATCAACGTCGATCCCGGCACCATGAACCCCTTCGAGCACGGTGAGGTGTTCGTCACCGATGACGGCGGCGAGACCGATCTCGATCTCGGCCACTACGAGCGGTTCATCGACGAGAACCTCACCCGCGACTCCAACGCCACGACGGGCTCCATCTACTCGGCGGTGCTGGCCGCCGAACGGCGTGGCGACTACCTCGGCAAGACGGTGCAGGTGATCCCCCACATCACCGACGAGATCAAGCGCCGCATCAACCGGCTGGCCTCCGACGAGATCGACATCGTCATCACCGAGGTGGGTGGCACCGTGGGTGACATCGAGATCCTCCCGTTCCTCGAGGCCATCCGACAGTTCCGCCTTGACGTGGGCCGAGACAAGGTCTGCTACGTGCACGTCACGCTGGCGCCGCTCATCGTGGCCGAGCAGA